>JBHENR010000254.1:0-6080 GCA_046262555.1 Gemmatimonadota bacterium
CCGCACGGTCGCCTACAAGGGGTACCGGTTCGACATCGGCGGCCACCGGTTCTTCACCAAGGTCCCCGAGATCCAGGCGCTGTGGGAGGACGCGCTCGGCGAAGCGTTCCTCACCCGGCCGCGGCTCTCCCGCATCTACTACCGCGACCGGTTCTTCGATTACCCCCTCAAGCCGCTGAATGCTCTCCGCGGGCTCGGCCTGATCGAGGCGGTTCGTATCCTGGTCAGCTACGGCCGCGCGCGGCTGGTTCCGCTCCCCGAGGAGCGGACGTTCGAGGAGTGGGTGGTCAACCGCTTCGGCCGGCGGCTGTACGAGGTCTTCTTCAAGACCTATACCGAGAAAGTGTGGGGGATCCCCTGCGGCGAGATCGGCGCCGACTGGGCCGCCCAGAGGATCCGGAACCTCGACCTCAAGGTGGCGGTGCGGACCGCGCTGCTCGGCCAGCGGGAGGGCGGGGGCGTCGTGACGACGCTGATCGACCAGTTTTACTATCCGCGGCTGGGACCGGGCATGATGTGGGAGCGGTGGCGAGACCGGCTGGCCGCGCGCGGCGCGGCGACGGTCCTGGGCGCCGAGGTCACGCGGCTGCATCACGCCAACGGCCGGGTCGACGCGGTGACGGTTCGCCACCGCGCGGGCGGTGAGGAGCGGGTCGCCGCCGGCCACGTGATCTCGACGATGCCGCTGCGGACGCTGATCCAGAGGCTCGATCCGCCGCCGCCGGCCGGGGTGCAGGCGGCCGCCGACCGTCTGCGGTATCGCGATTTCCTGACGGTCGTGCTGATCGTCGACGACCCGGCCGTTTTTCCCGACAACTGGATCTATATCCATGCGCCCGACGTCCGCGTGGGACGGATCCAGAACTTCAAGAACTGGAGCCCGGACATGGTGCCGGATGCCGCCATGACCTCGTTGGGGCTGGAGTACTTCGTGCAGGAGGGGGACGCGCTCTGGACGATGCCGGACGCGGACCTGATCAGTCTCGGCACCCGCGAGGTGGCGCGGCTGGGGTTGATCGCGCCCGAGACGGTGCGGGACGGCACCGTCATCCGGGCGCGCAAGGCGTATCCGATCTACGACGGGGCGTATCGCGAGGCGCTGGATACGGTCCGCGCCCACCTGGAGGGGTTCGCCAACCTCCAGTGCATCGGGCGCAATGGCCAGCATCGCTACAACAATCAGGACCACTCGATGGTGACGGGGCTGCTCGCGGCCCGGAACTGCGCCGGCGCGGCGCACGATATCTGGGCCGTCAACGTCGACGCAACGTACCACGAGGCGGCCGACGAACGGCTGGTGCCGGAGCGCGTCGCCGAGCCGACGCTCGAGGAGCTGCTGGCGTCGGCCTTCGCCCGCTACGATCCAGTGGCGCTGGGGTTGGCGGTCGCGGTCGTGGCGGCGGCCGGGCTGCTCCTCGCGTCGGCGCTGCTGATGCTGGGGGACCGGCCGCCGCTGCCGCCGCTGTCGCTGCTGGGCCAGTACCTTTACGGCTACACGCTCACGTGGAAGGGGCTCGGCGTGGGAACCGCCGAGGCAGCCGTGGGCGGGTTCGTCTTCGGCGCCGTCCTGGCCGGGGCGATCAATCTCCTGGTCCGGTGGCACGAGACCCTGCTCCGGCGTGAGCTCCAGGTCGCCGGGACGCTCGATCCGCTCGAGGGCGAGGGGGCCTTCAGATGACGACGCTGTCCAGCCGCGAGGCCCAGCTGCTCGGAGGCGCGATCGCCCGCATGCGCGCGGGCATCATGGCGATCGTGTTCGGGATGGTGGGAGGCGCCGGGCTGGCGCTCGCCACCGTTTGGCTGCTGGTGCGGGGCGGCCGCGACGTCGGCCAGCACCTGAACCTGCTGGGCCACTACTTTCCGGGCTACGCCGTCACCTGGCCCGGCGCGCTGATGGGACTGGTGTATGGGGCCGCCGTCGGGGCGCTCACCGGGTACGCGCTGGCCTGGATCTACAACCGCGTGGCGGCCCGCCGTCAGATGCGCTGAGGGGCCGCCGCCCGCGGCGGCAGCCGGAAGAGCGAGCGGAGCAGCGCCCGCTCCCGCGCGTCGAACTCGCCCAGCAGGGTGAGCCCCAGAGCGACCAGCCCGCTGAGCACGGCCAGCTTGACGACCACCAGGCCGCCGGTCGCCGGCCACGCGATCGCGCCGCCGTAGGCCAGCGCCGACACCAGCCCCGCCCGCAGGATGGTCGCCGCGGGCAGGGCCGCCCCCCAGCGCCGCCGGACGGCCACGATCCCCGTCACGGCACCCCCTACCAGGCAGAGCGCGGTCACCGCCGCCGCCCCCGGCGCGCCCCAGCGGGGAATCGCCAGCAGGTGCCCCGCTACCGCCAGCGGAAGGAGCGGCAGGGTGATCGCCATCGTCCAGCGCGGCCTTCCGGCGGCCGTCAGGATGGCGGTGGTCACCGAAATCATGGCGTTGCCCGTGGCGGCGATCAACAGCAGCGCCAGGATCGGCGCCCCGGGCCGGAAGACGGGTCCGAAGAGCAGCTCGACGATCTCCCCGGCCGCGCCCGAGCCCAGCAGGGCGAAGGGGAGGAGCAGCGTCGTCAAGCGCATCGCGTCGCGGCTCAGGCCCCGGGTGTCGCCGCCACTCTGCTCGAGCCGGGTCAGCGCCGACAGGAGAAGCGGCGAGAACGCCAGCGTGATCACCCCCGGCAGGAGCGCGACGTTCTGCGCCGCACCGTAGACGCCCGCCTGGGATGCGGTGCCGCCCAGCGCCTTCAGCACGAACAGGTCGAGCTTGTCCACCAGGCGAATGGCGATCGAGAACAGGAACAGCGGAACGACGTATCCGGTGAGCGCGCGGAGCGGCACGCCGGTGCGCGTGAAGGGCGACGGCGGCCGGTAACGGCTGGCCACGAGGAGCTCCAGCAGCGATGCGCCGAGGCACCCGAGGATCGCGCCGGTGACCGACAGCCCCAGCTCCACCAGCGCCACCACCAGCACCATGCGCGTCAGCCAGCGCACCGCCGAGGCCCGTGCCCGGAGCGCGTACTGGCCGATTCCCGCCAGGATGCTGCGATGGGCGTAGCTGAGGGCAAACAGGGGGATGTCGAGCGCGAACAGGCGCAGCGCCCCCGCCAGAGCGGGTTCGTGAAAGAGGGCCGCGAGGGGACCGGCCAGGAGCCACAGGAGCGCGGTCACCGCCAGGCTGAGCCCGAGCGTCAGCTGCAGCACCCGGGCCGCCAGCGGGCGCCAGTCGGGCGTCTCCCCGATCAGCTTGATCGCCGCGCGCGAGAACAGCGCCGCCAGGCTCCATTCGATCCAGGCGATCACCATCGAGACCAGGGTGAAGATGCCGTAGTCGCTGGGTCCCAGCTGGCGGGTGAGCACGACCATGGTGACGAAGCCGGTCGGAAACAGCAGCGCTTCGGCGAAGAACGTTCGCATCGTGGCGCCCAGCGCGAGCCGGCCGGCGGTGGGCGGTGGGGTCACCAGGGGCGCGTCCATCCGTCTAAAGTACCTTTCGCCGGCGATGCGCGAGCCCTCTCTGTCGGTGATCATCCCGGTGCGGGATGGGGGCGCGCCCTTCGCCGCCTGCCTGACGGCGCTCGTGCGTGGCCCGGCCCCGCTCCCCGAGTTGATCGTGGTGGATGACGGCTCGCGCGACGACTCGAGGGCGCGCGCGGCGGCCGCCGGTGCGGTCGTCCTCGCCACCGGCGGGGCCCAGGGCCCGGGGGCGGCCCGCAACCTCGGCGCCCGGTGGGCCCGCGGTGACTGGCTGCTGTTCCTCGATGCGGACTGCGAAGTCCACCCGGATACCCTGGCGATCGCGGCCGCGGCGGCGGCGGAGCCGGACCTCGTCGCGTTCTTCGGCAGCTATGACGCGGCCCCCGCCGCGCCGGGATTCGTCTCCCAGTACAAAAATCTCTTTCACCATTACGTTCACCAGCAGGGCCGCGACGAGGCGACGACCTTCTGGGCCGGTTGCGGGGCCGTTCGCCGGTCGGCGTTCGAGGCCGTCGACGGGTTCGATGCCCGGAACTACCCGCGGCCCAGCATCGAAGACATCGAGCTGGGCTATCGGCTGCGCGCCGCGGGCGGCCGCATCCGTCTGGTCAAAGCGCTGCAGGTGCGCCATCACAAGCGGTGGACCCTCGGCGGGTTGATCCGTTCCGACGTGGTCGACCGCGGCATCCCCTGGACCGCGCTCCTCCTGGCCGGGCGGGGTCCCGGCGGGGACCTGAACCTGCGGCCTCGCGACCGCGCCAGCGTGGCGGCGGTCTGGGCGCTGGCCGGGCTCCTGTCGCTGGCGCCCTGGCGCCCCGGGCTGCTGGCCCTCGCGCTCCTTCCGGCGGTGGCCCTCCTCGCCGCCCACCGCGATCTGTACCGCTTCTTCCGCCGGCACCGGGGCACCGGCTTCGCCGTCGGCGCCGTCCCGCTCCACTGGTTCTACCTGTGGTACTGCGGCGTGGCCTTCGCCGGGGGCGCGTGGCGCTATCTCGCGGACCGCGTAGTTTCCCCCCGATGACTGCCGAAATGGCACACTCCGGCCCAGTATCTGACGGCCTGACGGCTGCCGTGCTCACGGTGAGCGACCGGGTCGCCGCCGGAACCGCCCGGGACGCCAGCGGCCCGGCGCTCGCCGCCGGCCTGGCGGGCGGCGGCTGGACGGTCGTGGCCCAGGCCGTGGTCGCCGACGAGACGGGCCTCATTGGGGACGCCCTGGCGCGCTGGGCCGACAGCGGCATCCGGTTGATCCTCACCACCGGCGGAACCGGCATCGCCCCCCGCGACGTGACGCCCGACGCGACCCGATCGATCGCCGACCGGGAGGTTCCGGGCATCGCCGAGGCGCTCCGGGCCGCCTCCCTGCGCCAGACCGCCCACGCCATGCTATCGCGGGCGACGGCCGCGGTTCGGGGCCAGTCCCTGATCGTCAACCTGCCGGGCAGCCCCCGGGGCGCAGCCGACACCCTGGCGGTCCTGCTGCCGGTGCTGGCGCACGCGGTGTCACTCCTCGCGGGGACGCCGGCCACCGAAGCCGAGCACGGCGCGGCGGACGGCCGATGAGCGTCCCGCCGGCCGGCGCCGCCCGGGTGCTGGTCAGCCGCTACGATCCCGAGTTCGCGGTGCGCGCCGAGCGGACCCTCGCGGGAGCCGGCTTCGCCGTGGACGTGGTCGATTCGCTGCGCGAGATCCAGCGCCGGGCACTGGGCGAGGGCGGCGCCTGGCTGGTCGTGTTGACCGGCGGCCTGGCGGAGCCGACGACGCGGGCGTTTCTGGCGGAGGTCGAGGACGCCGCCGCCCCGGTGGCCGTCCTGGCCCTCACCGAGCGGCTTGATGCGGCGCTCGCCGAGCGATACCGGCGCGCCGGCATCGACGAGGTTTTGCCCAAGCCCTTCGACCCCGAAGAGCTGGCGCTGGTCGCGCGGCGGCTGCTGCTGCGCGCCGAGCTGAGCGGCCGGACCCACATCGTCGGGCGATCCGAGGCGATCCAGCTGGTGCTCGAGCGGGTGGCGCAGTTCGCGCCGGTCCACTCCACCGTGCTGATCGAGGGTGACAGCGGGACGGGCAAGGAGCTGATCGCGCGCGCGATTCACGACCACTCGCCGCGCGCCGGCCGGCCGTTCATCGCGGTCAACTGCGCGGCCCTCACCGAGAGCCTGCTGGAGTCCGAGCTGTTCGGTCACGAGAAGGGGGCCTTCACCGGCGCGATCGCCCTCCGGAAGGGACGCTTCGAGCTGGCCCAGCAGGGGAGCCTGTTTCTCGACGAGGTGGGCGAGATGCCGCCCGCCACCCAGGTCAAACTGCTGCGCGTCCTGGAGGAACGTGAGTTCCTGCGGGTCGGCGGCGCGGTGCCGATCCGGGTGGACGTGCGCGTCATTGCGGCCACCAATCGCGAGCTCGAAGCCGATGTGCGGGCGGGGGCGTTCCGTCGCGATCTGTTCTACCGGTTGAACGTGCTCAACATCCGCATGCCCCCGCTGCGCGAGCGGCGCGAGGACATTCCCCTGCTGGTGCATCACTTCGCCCAGTTGATCAGCCGCGAGCAGGGGCGCGCCGGCGTGCGGATCGCCGACGACGCCATGGCGGTGCTGCAGAACTACGACTGGCCGGGCAACGTCCGCGAGT
>JBHENR010000255.1:0-3658 GCA_046262555.1 Gemmatimonadota bacterium
CGCCTGGGACGAGCTGGGCCAGTCGAAGGCCGCCGTCGAGTCATCGGTGGAACAGCCCGGTGCCGTCCCGCCATGACGCCCCCGCCGCGAGAGGTGTGGCAGGCACCCGCCAAGATCAACCTCCGGCTCGCCATCACCGGCCGCCGGTCCGACGGCTATCACACGGTGGACACGGTGTATCAGGCGATTGACCTCTGCGATACCGTCGTGCTCGAGTCCTCCGACGAGCCGGGGGTGCGGTGCGTGGTGGACGGAGCATTCGCCGCCGGCGTGCCCGAGGGGGACGCCAACCTTGCGGCCCGCGCCGCCCGGGTGCTCGGAGAACGGACCGGACATGATCCCCGCGTCACGATCCGGATCACCAAGCGGATTCCCTCCGGCGCCGGTCTCGGCGGCGGGTCGAGCGACGCGGCCGCGGTGCTGCTCGCGCTGGGCCGTCGCTTCGCCGTCCCCGACCCCGAGCACAACCTTCGCGGGCTGGCCGCCGAACTCGGTGCCGACGTGCCGTTCTTCCTGCTGGGGGGCACCCAGCGCGGGCGCGGGATCGGGGACGAGCTGGAGCCGGCCGAGCCGCCGGCGGAGCCGTGGGGGATTCTGGTCTGGCCGGGGGTGCCGGTTTCGAGCGCGTGGGCGTACGCGGCGTATGACGCGGCGAAGTCCGGTGGGACAGCCAGACGCGAAGACGGTGCCGGCGGAGAAGTGGCCGGCAATGCCTTTGAGCCTATCGTCTATGCCGCCCACCCGTCCATTCGCGAGGCCGCAGAGGTCCTCCGGGTCAGCGGTGGGGCCGTCCCGCGGCTGGCGGGCAGCGGCGGAGCGCTGTTCTCGCTCTACTCAGGAGCCCCAGCGCGGGATCTCGATCTGAAACGCGTGCTGGCCTCCCCCGTCGCGCTCACGGGATATCACGTGTGGCCGTTCCATTGCGTCGGCGCCGGGGTAAGCAGAATGGTACAATGAACGCATCCGTTGGGGAGTGGTGTAATTGGTAACACGCTCGCCTTTGGAGCGAGAAGATTCAGGTTCGACTCCTGACTCCCCAGCCACCCGCTCCTGACACCCTTCTGAAGGAACAAATAAAGTTGTTGCATCTCTGGCATTGGGCCGCTCGCCTGCTCGCCCTCATCGGTTTCCTCGACGCCGCCTACCTGACCGCCACGCACCTGGCGGGAGGTTCGCTGGCGTGCGGGGCGTCCGGAGGCTGCGACGTGGTGACGACGAGCCGGTTCGCCACGGTGGGGGGGGTGCCGATCGCGGCCTTCGGACTGGTCTATTACAGCGCCGTCAGCCTGGTCGCCTGGACGCCGCCGGAGGCGTGGACCCGAAAGCACGCGCGGATTCTGCTGGCGCTCACCGGCACGGCACTGGGCGTGTCGGCGTTTCTCGTCTATCTGCAAGCGGCGGTGCTCGAGGCGTGGTGCCGGTACTGTCTGGTCTCCGCTGCCATGACGGTGGGGCTGGTCATCTGCGCCGTCGCGCTGTTCCGTGGCCATCGCCCCGACCCTGCCGGATTCCCGACCGACTGATCGGCAGCCCGGCTACTCCCCCAGAAACAGAATCGCCCGGTCCTGCCGCCGCGCGGGCCCACCCGCGCCGGCCACCGCGAAACGCCCGGGTCCATAGATCGATCCCGCGCCGAACTCCCCCGCCTTGTTCAGGGCGTAGAACGAGACGTTGAACGTCGGGTGGCCGTTGGGCTTCTGGAGTCGCGCCTCGACGTTGTTCTCCACCACCCGCCGGCAGCCGGCCAGGCACGCCGCCTCGGGGGAGCTCCCGCGCCGCATCTCCTCGACGATGTAAAACGAGGTGAGGTTGAGCAGGTTCGCCTCGCCCCGGCCGGTCGAACCGGCGGCGCCGACGTCGTTGTCCACGTAGATCCCGGCGCCGATGATCGGCGAGTCGCCCACCCGGCCGGGGATCTTGAAGAACAGCCCGCTGGTCGTCGTCACGGCGGCGAGGTCGCCCTTGGCATCCACGGCGCAGCAGTTGATCGTGCCGGTGGGACGCTGGTCCTCGGGATAGAACAGATCGGGGTTCGTCCGGATGATCTCGCTCGCCAGCGGAGTGAAGTCGGCTGTGTCGGGCGCCAGGTAGTCGTCGAGCTCGCTCTGATTCCCGCGCCAGAACAGCCACACCTGGCGGGCGGTGTCGGTCAACAGATTCTGCTCGGTGAAGCCGTTCTCCAGCGCAAAGGCGCGCGCGCCGGGACCGACCAGCAGCACGTGGTCGGTGGACTCCATCACCAGCTTGGCCACCCGCGATGGGTAGACGAATCCCTCCAGCGAGGCGACGCCGCCCGCCCGATGGGTGGGTCCGTGCATGCACGAGGCGTCGAGCTGGACCACGCCCAGCGCGTTCGGCAGCCCGCCGTAGCCGACGGTGTAGTCGGCGGGATCCTCTTCGACCAGGTTGACGCCCCCGATGACGGCGTCGAGCGGATCGCGCCCCTCGCCGAGCAGCTCCAGCGCCTTGGCGACCGCGCCCTCGCCATTGCTGCTGGCGATCACCACGGGGCCGGCCTTGGGTCGCGTGACCGGCAGGGCGCGGCGCCAGGCCCCGGCGGCCTTCTCCGGCCCGGCGAGTGCGAGCCCGGTACCGGCGACGGCGCTCCCCGCGAGAAACGCCCGCCGCGAGACGGGCTCGATCACGACTGCTCTTCGGGGGTTACCGGCAGGCTCTGCGCCTCGGATTCCACCACCAGCGAATCGAGATAGACCGTGCGGACGCCCGGGGTGGATGCCGCCACCTCGCGGGCGATCGACATCTCCATCCGCGACGGCACCCGGCCGATCAGCGTCACGTCCCCATGATCGGCGTGCGCCGTCACCTGCACCCCGGGATCGGCGAGCCGGGGATCGGCCTCGAGGCGGGTGGTGAGCTCCCGCTGGATGATGGAGTCGGCGACTAGCAGCACGCCGCTGTCCTCCTGGGTGGTGGCGTCATCGGGTTCCTGGGCGTCGTCGCCGCCACCGCAGGCGAGCGCGGTGAGGGCGAGGGTGAACAGCACAGCGGCGCGAGCAAACGATCTCATGCGAGACCTCCGGTCCGGGGTTTGAAGAACGGCCGCCACCGCGCGGGGTGCGGCGGCGGGGTCAACAGGCTCACGATCACGAGCAGCGCGACCGCCAGCGCCAGCGCGGGGATCACCGCGTCGAGCGCCGCCGCCCACGCCGGCAGGCCGGGAATCCAGCCGCGCGGGACGCCGAACTGCCAGACGAACGTCGTCACCATGCCGCCGCCGATCGAGCTGATCGCCCCCGCGGCGGTGGCCCGCTTCCAGAAGAAGGTAGCCAGAATGGCGGGCGTCAACGCCCCGTACATGGTGAAGGCATAGAGCGCCATCTCCAGCACCGAGGTGAAGAACTGGATCTGGATGAAGGCGATGACGCCTAACGTGAGGATGACCCCCCGCGTCAGCCAGATCAGCGTGCGCTGGGACGCCTCCGGCCGCAGATAGCGGCGGTAGATGTCGTGGACGATGTTGCTGGCGGGGGTCAGCAGGAACGACGTCCCCGTGTCCACCACGATCCCCACCGCCGCGGCCAGCATCAACGCGGCCACGCCGGCCGGCAGCGAGGACCGCAGGACGCGGAGCAGCACCTGTTCGTGCTCGCCGCTCTCGACCGAGAGGTCGGGGAACACGACGCGGCCGAGCATCGCC
>JBHENR010000256.1:0-5325 GCA_046262555.1 Gemmatimonadota bacterium
CCCTCATACCGACGTTGCGCGACGTTCCCGCCGATGCGGAGGTGGTCAGCCATCGGCTGTTGCTGCGCGCCGGGTGCATCCGGCCGCTGGCGCGCGGCATCTACACCTACCTGCCGCTGATGGAGCGCGTGCTGCAGAAGATTCAGCGCATCGTTCGCGAGGAGCACGACCGGATCGATGCCATTGAGTGCCTGCTGCCGATCCTCGCGCCGGCCGAGCTGTGGCAGGAGAGTCGCCGCTGGGACGTGTACGGTCCGGAGCTCATGCGGCTCGCTGACCGCCACGAGCGGGCGTTCGCGCTGGGTCCCACGCACGAGGAAGTCATCACCGATCTGATCCGCCGCGAGGTTCGCTCCTATCGCCAGCTCCCGCTGACGCTGTACCAGATCCAGACCAAATTCCGCGACGAGATCCGGCCCCGGTTCGGGCTGATGCGGGCGCGCGAGTTCGTTATGAAGGACGCCTACTCGTTTCACGCCGACGACGCGTCGCTGGATGCGAGCTATGCGGATTTCCATGGCGCCTACAGCCGCATTTTCACCCGCTGTGGGCTGCGCTTTCAGCCGCTCGAGGCGGACACCGGGGCCATCGGCGGCGCGGTGAGTCACGAGTTCCTGGTGCTCGCCGACACTGGCGAGAGCGCCGTCCTCACCTGTGCCGCCTGTGGCTACGGCGCCACCGGTGAGCGGGCGGAGGGCGTAGCCCGCGAGCATCAGGTGGTCGAGGGCCATGTCGCGCAGCCGCTCGCCGAGGTGGCGACGCCGGGGGCGACGGCGGTCGACGACGTCGCGGCGCTACTGAGCCGCGAGCCGGCCGCCTTCATCAAAACGCTGTTGTTTAATGCCGACGGGGAGACGATCGCCGTGCTCGTCCGGGGCGACCGCGAAGTCAACGAGGCGAAGCTCAACCGGCTTCTGGGCGCCACCCGACTGCAGCTGGCGGATGCCGGGCAGGTGCGGGCCGCGACGGGGGCGGCGGTGGGGTTCGCCGGCCCGCAGGGGTTGCCCCACGGCACCCGCATCCTGGCCGATTACTCGCTGGCCGGCCGGGGCGATCTCGTCGCCGGCGCCAATCGGGACGACGCCCACGTCACCGGACTCGAGATCGGCCGGGATGTCGTCCCCACCGAGTGGGTCGACGTCGCCCAGATTCATGGCGAGGACCCGTGCCCCCGCTGCGGCAGCCCCCTGGGCGAAACCCGCGGCATCGAAGTGGGACAAATCTTCAAGCTCGGCACCAAGTACTCCGACGCAATGGGCGCCATGTTTCTCGACGAGACCGGGGCCCAGCGGCCGTTCATTATGGGGTGTTATGGCATCGGCATCACCCGCACGGCGGCCGCGGCGGTGGAGCAGAATCACGATGCGGATGGCATCATCTGGCCCACCGCGATCGCCCCCTATGAAGTCGAGATCATTCCGCTCAACATGGATTCGGCGGCGGTCGTGGAGGCCGCCGAGCGTCTCTACGCCGGCTGCCGCGCCGCCGGTCTCGACGCGCTGCTGGACGACCGCCGCGACCGGGCCGGCGCCAAGTTCGCCGATGCGGATCTGGTCGGCGTGCCGTGGCGGATCGTCGTCGGCGACCGCGGCTTGAAGGGGGGCCTGGTCGAGGTGCTGGCCCGGCGCGCCAAGACCGAGACGATCCGGATCACCCCCGACCAGGCGATCGCTCACGTGCGCACCCGGATCGAGGCGGAGCGCGTGGGGGCGACGGCGCTGCATGGCTGAAGCGGCGGTGAGCCCCCCGCCGCGGCTCGCGGACGCGTGGCTCGACGACGCACTGGTCGTGGCGCGCGAGGCGGCGGCGGAGGGACTCGCGGTCATCCGGGACGCGTGGGGCGCGTCCGGACGCCAGGCGGCCCGCGAAAAGCAGCCCCGCGACCTGGTGACGGCGACCGATCTGGCGGCGCAGGAGCGGATCGTCACCCGCCTCGTCGCCGCGTACCCTGACTGGGAGGTCGCCGCCGAGGAGGCGACCTCCACGCCGAGCCACACGTCGGGCAGAGGGGCGGGCGCGGCGTCCCGCTATTGCTGGAGCGTGGATCCGCTCGATGGGACCACCAACTTCGTTCACGGCCTCCCGGCGGTGGCGATCTCGATCGCACTCCTGGCCGACCACGAGCCGGTGGCCGGCGTGGTGGTGGACGTCGTCCGCGGGGAGTGGTTCACCGCCCGCGCCGGCGCCGGCGCATGGCTGGATGAGGGCGACCGCAGTCGGGCGACCCGCCTCGTCGTGGCGGAGGCCGGACCGCCGGGGGCGGCGTTGGTAGCGACCGGATTCCCGTTCCGTCAGCGGGCCGAGCTTGACCGGTATCTCGGCGCCTTCCGCGCGGTGTTCACGCAGATCGGCGACATGCGGCGGGCCGGCTCCGCCGCGCTCGACCTGGCGTACGTCGCGGCGGGGCGGCTGGACGGCTTCTGGGAGCTGGGGTTGAGCCCCTGGGACACGGCCGCGGGGGAGCTTCTCGTGCTCGAGGCCGGCGGCCGGGTCTCGGACTGGTCGGGTGGTGCCACCCATCGCGACCGGGGCTGGATCGCGGCCGGCACCCCCGCCGTCCACGGGCTGCTCGTCGACACGCTGCGGGAGTTCGCGTGAGCGCGCCGCCGCGTCTCCGGGTCGGCGTCCTCTTCGGCGGGCGGTCGAGCGAGCACGAGGTGAGCCTGATGTCGGCGCGGTCGGTGATCGCGGCGCTCGACCCCGCCCGGTACGACGTCGTCCCCATCGGCATTACCAAGGAGGGCCGCTGGCTGGTGGCCGGCGACGCGGTGGAGCGGCTGATCGAGCGGGCCAGCGCGGGCGGCGCGCTCGAGGGGGAGGTGCCGGGAGCCGCCCCGGTCGCGCTGCTCGCCGATCCCAGCCGCGGCGGGCAGCTGCTGGCGCCGGAGGCGGGGCCGCCGCCCGCTCCCATCGCCCTCCCCCTGGACGTCATCTTCCCGCTGATTCACGGGCGCACCGGCGAGGACGGGGCGCTGCAGGGGTTGCTCGACCTGGCGGGAGTGGCCTACGTCGGGGCCGGCATTCTGGGCAGCGCCCTCGGCATGGATAAGGTCGTGGCGAAGACCCTCTGGCAGGCGGCGGACCTGCCGGTCGGACCCTGGGTGACGTTCTCGTCCCGGGCCTGGCGCAGCGACCCCTCGGCCCAGAGCGCGATGGTGGCCCGGCTCGGCTTTCCCTGCTTCGTCAAGCCGGCCAACAGCGGATCCTCCATCGGTGTCACCAAGGTCCATGACCTCGAGGAGCTGGGACCGGCGCTAGACGAGGCGGCCACGTTCGATACAAAGCTCTTAGTAGAATCGGCCATCACGGGGCGCGAGCTGGAGTGCGGCGTGGTAGGGAATGCCCGGGCGGTCGCCTCCGTCGTGGGGGAGATCATCCCGGGTCACGAGTTTTACGATTACGAGGACAAGTACTTCGATGACGCCGTGCAGCTGGTGATTCCCGCAACGCTGCCCGACGGCGTGGCCGACGACGTGCGCGCGCTCGCCGTGCGGGCCTATCAGGCGCTCGACGTCACCGGCATGGCGCGGGTGGATTTCTTCCTCGAGGCGTCGTCGGGCCGGCTGCTGCTCAACGAGATCAATACGATTCCCGGATTCACCGCGATGAGCATGTTTCCGCGACTGTGGGAGGCGACCGGCGTGCCGTTTCCGGCGCTCTGCGACCGGCTGATCGCGCTGGCCCTGGAACGGGGGCGGGAACGGGGAGCGCTGCGCGCGACGCGCTAGCGCGGGTGGCCTGGTGCCGGACTTACCGCGTCCGCGGGATCACGTGGATCCGCGTCTCGTCCTTGGCGGTGTCCGTCGTGTTACTGACCCGGATCGTCACGCTGCCCGCTCCCCCGGCGGTGATCAGCCCCCGATTGGAGACGCTCGCGACGGCGTCGTTGCTCGACGACCAGCGCAGCACCGGATTGGCGATCTGCTGACCCTCGGCGGTCAGCGCCCGGATCTGCACCTGACACCGCTCGCCGGCGATGATGACCCCGCATCCCTGCACGATCTCCAGCTCGGCGATGGGAATCTCGATCGCGGTCGGGCCGCTGCCGCTGCAGGCGGCGAGCAGAGCGAGCGGCACTAACGGCAGCATGGCGCGCATGGGAAATAACCTCCGGAGCAGGGAAGCGCGACGCCTCATTCCGGCGTCGGCGGGTTCTCAATAACCACGAGCGAGACTTCAGCGAACACCAGCGGGTCCGCCGTCTGCACCCGCAGCCGGGCGGTGCCGGGCTGAACGGCCGAGACCACGCCGCGGAAGTTGACTGTCGCGACGACCGGATTGAGCGTCCGCCACGTCAATTGCGGATTCTCGACGAGACCGCCCGCGGCGTTGAAGGCATGGGCCCCCAGCTCGCAGGTGAGGCCCACCCGCAGCGTGTTGCAACCCCCTGCCGTGATGGTGACGCGGGTCACGAAAAGGTCCGGGCCGAGTGGATCATCCGCGCTGCCGCAGGCGAACGCCGCGACGAGGAGGAACCCTCCGGCGACGAGCGGGCGAACGCGGCGCCTCATTCGGCGACCCGCGGGACAATGCGGACCTGAACCTGGTCGGTCGCGCGGCCGCTGATACTGGCCACCCGCAGCAGCGCGGATCCCGGATTTCTGCCCCGGACGGTCACCTGCCCACCGGTTCCGCTGACCGTGAAGAAGGAGGTATTGTTCGACGTCCAGCTCAGCCGCGGCGACGCGATGACCAGACCGGTGGTGGAGAGGGCGCGGGCCGAGATGACGCATTGTTCCTCGACCGGAATGAACGCGCAGGTGTTCTGGATCTGCACGCTGGCCACGTCATCGGGGACGATAGGTGACGAGGGCAGATCGCCGCAGCCGGACGCCGCGAGCAGCAGCGCCAGACCCCCGATTGGTTGCCTGGGCATGGGCATAAGACTAGCTTTTTTCGTCCCTGTTGGCCCGTGGTGTAATTGGCAACACGCTTGACTCTGGATCAAGAGACTCCTGGTTCGAGTCCAGGCGGGCCAACCAGCACACCTTCGCTCGATGTCTACCCTTCAGTCGCCTGCAACGAGGAGCAACCCACAAATGGCTGGTGCAGAGGACCGGTTTAACGGCGGCGGACCCCGGCGGAGAGGGATCCTGCCGCCTGTCGTGCTCGCGCTTCTTCTGATCGGCACGCTCGCGCCGTCCGGGCCCGCGCTGGCGCAGTCGCCGGCGTTCGGACCCGGTCCCGTCGAGGTCGTGTCGGAATGGCGCAGCCTCGACCGGGGCGACGGCAGCGGGGAGTATCAGCTGCTGACGGCGGCGACCGACCCGGCCTCGGGCATCACCATCGAGCACGACCTGAGCAGCGCCCGGACGGTGGACGGCG
>JBHENR010000257.1:0-4088 GCA_046262555.1 Gemmatimonadota bacterium
CCGCACGACGGCGAAAGCCTCGGGCAGGATGTCCTCCAGGGTCTCGCCGTTCTGGAGGCGCCCGCGGAACTCGTCGGTCTTTGCCCGCAACTCGTCGTCGGAGAGCTTCTCGACCTCGGGTTCGAGGGCCGTCACGGACCCCACGCGTTGCTGGAGGACCTTGACCTTGCGGCCCTCGCCCATCCTCAAAATTTTCGTCAGCAAATTAGCCACTTGGGAACACCAACCTAAAGATCAGAACCAGTATGCGCCGGCCACGCTCGACGTGCTGGTGGCGGGGAGTCTCCCCAAGGGCGATGCGCTCGCGGTGGCGCGGGTCGCCGGCATTCTGGCCGCCAAGCAGACCGCCAGCTGGATTCCGCTCTGTCATCCGCTGCCGATCGACCATGTCGCGATCACGTTGACGCCGGATCCAGAACTCCCGGGCGTGCGCGCGGAGGCCGAGATCGTCGTCACCGCGCGAACCGGCGCCGAGATGGAGGCGCTCTGCGCCGTGACCGGCGCGCTGCTCGCGCTCTACGACATGGCCAAGGCGATGGACCGGGAGATGACGATCGAGCGGGTCCAGCTGGAGGCGAAGTCCGGCGGCCGGAGGGGTACGTACCTGCGCGGCCTGGTGTGGGCGGCGGGGATCGTCGCGCTGTCCGCGACGGTGGCGGCGTGCGAGGCGCGGCCGACGCGCCGCTACAGCACGCCCGCCGATTCGGCCGCCGCCGCCCAGGCGATGGTGGCCGACACCCAGGTGGTGGTGGATTCGGCCGGCAACGAACTCGAGCTGATCATCGGGCGGCCGCTCGATCCGGGCCAGCGGGAAGTCATTCCCCGCCGCGGCGCGGCCGACCCCGACGCCCCAGCCGCGGTGCGCGCGCTCGCTCCGCGACAGGCGCACGCCCTGATGCAGGGCGCGGTGCCGGCCTGGTACGTGATCGACGTGCGGGGCGATGAGGAGTACGTGCGGGAGGGCCGCCTGCCCGGGGCCCTCCTGGTCGAGCTGCCGCAGCTGGAGCGAAACATGGCCGACCTGCACGTCCGATCGGACCAGACGATCCTCGTCTATGCGGACGCGGGCCCGCGCGCCGAGCGGGGCGCCCGCCTCCTCGCGGGCTACGGGTTTCCCACCGTGCGCGTGCTGGAGGGAGGCTTCGCCGCCTGGCGGCAGGCCGGCCTGCCGGTCGAGGGGGCGCGATGACGTCACGGTTCGCGCGCCGGGACCCGGCGCCGCCGGATGCGGCCTGCTCGCGCTGCGGCGCGCGCGACGAGCTGGTGGAGGACGCGAACTGCCCCGAGGTCTACATGTGCCGGGCGTGCCTGGCGCGGGTGGCGGCGCAGAACGACCTGATCGATCGCGGACTCGAGGGGGAGCCCGTCGTTGAGGGATAACGCCCGCCGGCGCGCGGTCCTGTGGGCGGTCCTGCGGTCGGTAATGCTGCTGGGGACGCTGGCGGCCTTCCCCGGTTGCTTTACTGACGAGGGCGGCCCCGCCGGGCCGCTCGCCCGCCGCGGCGCGCTCGAGCCGACCCGCACTGTCGCGATCGGGGACGGCTTTGCCGCCGGCGCCCGCGACGACGCGCTATACGCCACCGCCCAGGAACACTCCGTGCCGGCGCTGTTCGCGGCCCACGTCGGCGTCGTCACCTTCGCCCAGCCCCTGATCGGCGACCCCGGCTTTGCGCTGGAGGACGCCGGCGGGCGGCTGCAGCTGGTCGCCTACCGGCCGCTCGCGCTGTCCCGGCTGCCGCGCGGGGGGCCGCCGCTCGATCCGGCCCGGACGCGGCCCTACGACAACCTCGGGGTCCCGGGCGCGCTGCTCAGCGAAGCGCTGATCGCCGAGAGCGCCGCCACCTCGCTGGGGGGGAATCCGTTCTACGACGTCGTCCTGCGGAGCCGCGGGACGGCCGCGGAGCAGGCTGCCGAGCTCGACGCGTCGCTGATTCTGCTCTGGATCGGCACCACCGACATCGCCGCCTACGTCGCGGTCGGGGGCGATGAGGCGCTGGCGCCCGGCCTGCCCACGGCGGCGGCGTCGTTCGCCGGCATCTACGAGACGCTGCTCGAGCAGCTGCTCGACGTGACCGAGCAGGTCGTGCTGTTCACCGTGCCCGACGTGACGCGGCTGCCGTTCGCCACCGGCGTGCCGCCGTTCGTCACCGATCCGGAGACGGGGGAGCCCATCCTCGTGACGGTCATCGAACAGGTCATCGACCCGGTGACGGGCGACACGACGAGCGTCCAGCGCCAGGTGCCGGCGCCGCTTTTGGGACCCACCGGCCCGCTGGCGGCGGGGGAGCTCGTGACGCTCGAGGCGCTGCCGCTGCTGGCGACCGGTGTCGGCGTGCCGGCCGAGCTGGGCGGCACCGGTACCCCGCTCCCCGACCGCGTGGTGCTGAACAACGCCGAGATCCAGATCAGCCGCGCCGCCGTGGCGGGGTATAACGCCGCCATCCTGGCCCTGGCGGCGGAGCACGATCTCGCGGTGGTGGACATCCACGGCCTGGTGATCGAGCTGGACACAACCGGAATTGTATCCGACGGCGTCCTCCTGACGGCGGACTACCTGACCGGCCAGGCGTTCAGCCTCGACGGCCTCCATTTCACCGCCAAGGGCAACGGACTGGTCGTCAACCGGCTGCTGGAGGCTCTGGCGCGGCGCTACGGCAGCACCTATCCGCCGCTCCGGACGGCCAGTTTGCCGGGGATTCCGCTGCTCGGCTTCGGCGGACCGTGAGCGGTCACCGGAGCGCGGCGCTCTGCGCGGCGTTGTGCGCGGCGTTTTGCTTTGGCGCCCTCGCCTGCTCGGACTCGCCGGTCGTCCCGCCCGGCGACGACGGGCCGGTCGATCTGCGCCGGATCGTAGCCATCGGCAACAGCCTCACCGCGGGATACCAGGACGGGGCGCTCTACGCCTCCAGCCAGCAGCTCTCCATTCCCGCGCTGCTCGCCCGGCAGGCCGGGGTCGAGGCGTTCGTCCAGCCGCTGGTCGCCGATCCCGGCATCGAGCGGCCCGGCTCCTCCGGCGGCCGGCTGGAGATCGTCAGCCTGTTCCCGCCGCTCCTCGGGCGCGTCTCGCCGGCGGGGGCGCCGCTGGCTCCCGCCTGGCCTCGCCCCTACAACAATCTCGGTGTGCCCGGCGCGCTCCTCGCCGAGGCGCTCACCGCCGAGAGCGAAGCCACGTCACTGGGGGGCAACCCGTTCTTCGATCTGGTGCTGCGCGGCCGCGGCACGTGGGCGGAGCAGGCCGCCGAGCTCGACGCGACCTTCGTCACCGTCTGGCTGGGCAGCAACGACGTGCTGGGGTACGCCAGCCGGGGCGCCGACGACACCCTCGCCCCGCCCATCTCGCCGGCCGTGTTTCGCGGTCACTACGGCGCGCTGCTGGCGGCGCTGTTGCCGACGACGCGCCAGATCGCGCTCTTCAACATCCCCGACGTCACCGCGATTCCGTTCATCACCACCATCCCTTCGGTGGTGGTGGACTTCTCGACCCTCCAGCCGATGCGCGGCCCGGACGGCCAGACGATTCCGCTATCGGGACCCAAGGGCCCGCTGGCGGCCGCCGACCTGGTCACGCTCGCGGCCGGGCCGGCGCTGCTGGCCGGCGACGGCATTCCGGTCGCGGCCGGCGGCACCGGCCGGCCGCTCCCCGACGACGTCGTGCTCGACGTCGCCGAGCAGGCGATCAGTCGCGCCGCCGTCGACGGCTACAACGCCGTCATCGCCGACCTCGCCGCCCAGCACGATCTGATCCTGGTCGACGCCCACGCGCTGCTCAACCAGCTCGCCACCACCGGCATCCAGACCGACGGCGGCCTGCTGACGGGCCAGCTCCTCGTCGGCGGCGCGTTCAGCCTGGATGGGATCCACCCGACCAGCAAGGGGGCGGGACTGCTCGCCAACGCGCTCATCGAGGCGATCAACACGCGGTACGGGGCGAGGATTCCGCTGGTGTCGATCGCGTCGCTGCCGGGGGTGAACCTGCCGGGCGGGGATCGCGCGCCGGATGCCCTGCGGGGGGTTCCTGTCTATCAGGGGGGGGCGGAGTTTTAGGCATCTGGGGGGCGGCCGGGGGGTGCCCGGCGGCGGCACGGCGG
>JBHENR010000258.1:0-2983 GCA_046262555.1 Gemmatimonadota bacterium
CCGCCGCTGGGTGCGGTCCAGCAGCGTGCCCGGCGCGACCTCCATCACCAGGAAGGGCATCAGGTACTCGAACATCGAACCCGACCACGACAACAGCGCCGCGCCGTCGCCGAGCGGAGTGGCTGAACGGCCGAGATGGAACCAGTGTTCGAGCGGCACGTCCCCCTTGGCGATGGCCACCAGGCTCGTCTGTCGCGCCTCCGAGGCCAGCAAATCGTAATAGCCGGAGTCGAAGCGGGCGTCGCCCGGACGGTACCCGATCGAGAACAGTTTGCGCGACCGGTCATAGAGAAAGGCGAAGTTCACCCCCCCCGCCATCGCGTCCGCGCGCACCGCCAATGCGCGCAGGCGCCGCGCGGCGTCACCTCCTGAGCCAGGACCCCGATCTTCCCGCACATCCCGGAGATGGCTGGCGATAGTCGCCTGGGCCGCGCGCGCCCAGACGGCGAGCTCGCCATGCGCCGCGTCTCCCTCGGCCGCGAGCACATCAGCGATGTCCACCAGCGTGGCGGCGGGAGCGACCAGGCCCTCGATCCCGTCCCGCCCATTGGCCAGATCGTACAGGGCCTCGTCGAGCTCATGACGGGAGATCGTCTTCGACCGGACCCCGTCGGCGCCGGAGGCGACGACCTGCCGCGCGAGGGTCACGGCGTCACCAATCCCGGCGCGGGCTCCGTCCTCGGAGCCCCGATGCTCGGCCAGTGATCGGCACGCCTGGGCCAGCGCCAGCAGATGCCCGGCGAGATTTCCGCTGTCCACAGTCGAGACATAGCGCGGCTCGAGCGGGACCAGGGTGGCGGTGTCGTACCAGTTGTAGAGATGGCCGTGGAGCTGCTCGAGGCGCTCGAGCGTGTCGAACGTTCGCTCCAGACGCTCGAGGAATTCCATCGTACCGATCCAGCCAAAGTCCCGCGCGGCGGCCACCGAGAGCAGGTACACGCCGATATTTGTGGGAGACGTGCGTCGCGCGATGACGGGTTCGGGCAGCTCCTGGAAATTGTCAGGCGGCAGCCAGTGATCCTCGGCCCGCACGAACGCCTCGAAATAGCGCCAGGTGCGCCGCGCCGTCAATCGCAGGGTGAGAGCGCCTTCCGGGCCCAGCGCATCGAGCTGATACTCGCGCAACGGCCGGCTCAGCCAGTGCGCGAACGCCGGCGAAACCGTCCAGAGAAACAGCACCGGGAGCGCCAGCAACGCGGCCTCGGGACGGACGAACGCCAGAAAGACCGCCGCGACGGCGGTCAGCGCGACCGGCTCCCACATGGAGCGGAAGGTGGCGGCCAGACCGTGCGGTACGCCGATCCCCGCCAGGGCGGCGGGTACCCATTCCAGCCGGTGCTTTCCCGACACATACAGCCGCACCAGGGTGCGAACGATGGCATCCGCCATGATGACTGCCCGGTTCGGCGTGAAGACGAGCGCGAGGCCGATCCGCGCGCCGGACTCCAGGATGTCCCAGGCGACCCCCTTGAGGTGCGCCCGCTTGGCGATCCCCCGCCGCCGGGGAACGAAACCGGTGATGACGGGAACCATGGCGGGCATGGCGATGGTGAGGATGACGAACCCGGTCCACAACAGCGGCGAGATCGGCAGCAGCGCCCAGCCGGAGAGCAGCAGGAGAAACGTCGACGGGGGCGAGAGCGTACGGCGCAGATTGTCGAACATCTTCCAGCGGCTGATCAGCGGCGGGGAGCCCGGCCGGGTCTCGCCCTCCGGCGCCGGGCTGCGCCCCACGATCCAGGGAAGCAACTGCCAGTCGCCGCGCGCCCAGCGGTGCGTTCGCCGGGCGCTGACCTCGTAATGCGAAGGAAAATCGTCGAACAGCTCGACGTCCGTGATGAGCCCCGCGCGGGCAAATGAACCTTCGAAGAGATCGTGGGAGAGGAGCGTGTTCTCCGGCACCCGGCGGGCGAGCGCCGCCTCGAAGGCATCCAGATCGTAGATCCCCTTGCCGACGTAGGAGCCCTCCTCGAAGAGGTCCTGATAGACGTCCGACACGGCCGAGGCATAGGGGTCGATTCCGGTCGGCCCGGAAAACACCCGGTGGTAGAGCGACCCCTCTCCCAGTGCGGGCAGCATCGGCGTGATGCGGGGCTGGAGGATGCCGTAGCCGGAGGTGACCCGGCCTTCGGCCGGGTCGAAGCGGGCGCGGTTGAGCGGGTGGGCCATGGCCCCTACCAGGCGATGCGCCGCTCCCGGAGGCAGTCGTGTATCGGCATCGAGGGTGATGACGTACCGGACGCGCGCCGGCACGGCTGCCAGCCCGTCGGCCCGCGGCAGGTACGTAGTGTCGGTGGCGCCGCGGAGCAGCCGATTGAGCTCGTGGATTTTGCCCCGCTTGCGCTCCCACCCCATCCAACGATCCTCGCTGGGATTCCAGACGCGCCGCCGGTGGTACAGGAGAAACCGTGGCTCGCCGCCCGGCTGGGGCCCGTACTGGGCGTTGAGGGCGGCCATCGCGTCCGCCGCCACCGCCAGCAGCCGATCGTCTTCCGGCAGCGACTCCTCCGGCGCATCGCGCCAGTCGGAGAGCAACGCGAACGCCAGGTGACCATCCGCATTCGCCAGGTAATGCCGCTCCAGCCGCTCGACCTGCTCGCGGACGCCGGCCTCGGTCGTCAACAGGGTCGGAACGGCGACCACCGTCTTGCACCGCTCAGGCACGCCGTTTTCGAAATCCAGCTTCGGCAGCCGGCGCGGGTCGAGCAGCTCGATGAGGTCACGATGCAGGACGGAGATGGCAAGATCCGAGGCGGGCAGGAGCGCAAACAGGCCCAGCAGCACGAGCACCGGCCAGCCCGCGCCGAGCTGGTTGGTGTAGACGAGCAAGAGCGCCAGCAGCAGCGCCGTGACAAGTGCGATGCTCCCCAGATACCCGGTAACGCCCGCCGCCCGCACGGCGCGCGGCAGCCAGGTCGACACCGGGCGGCGGTATCCGAGCTCGCGCTCGAACGTCCGCAGTCCCTCCCGAACCAGGTGGTAG
>JBHENR010000259.1:0-9231 GCA_046262555.1 Gemmatimonadota bacterium
TACCAGGCCAGCCTGCTGGCGATGCGGCTCGCGCTCCGGCGCCTGTGCTGCCCGTTCGATCTGGCGCTGCTCGACGGCCGCTCCCCGCGGACCTTTTCCGTCTCCCACCGGGCCATCATCGGCGGCGACGGACGGGTGCGCGCCATCGCGGCGGCATCGATCATCGCCAAGGTCGAGCGCGATCGGCTGATGCGGGAAGCGGATCGCCGCTGGCCGCGGTATGGCTTCCGCCATCACAAGGGGTACATGACCCCGGAGCACATCGCCGCACTGCGCGCCCATGGGCTGTCGCCGATCCACCGGCTCTCGTTTCCGCGGGTGTGGGAGGAGGCCGATGCCATGGGACCGCTGTTCCGGTCGCTTGCCGCGCAGCTCGCCGCGGTGGATTCCCCGGCTGCCCTCGAGGCCGCCGCGTTCGCGCTCGACGCCGCGCGAGCGGCGCTCCACCCCTGTGAGGAGAAGCTCGCCGAGCGGGCGCTCGGGGCCGCGCGGGTCTCCATCCTCTGCCACGCCTGATGAAGCTTCCCATCTACCTCGACCACCACGCCACGACGCCGTGCGACCCGCGCGTGCTCGAGGCGATGCAGCCCTATTTCTGCGAGGTGTTCGGGAATCCGTCGAGCCGGAGCCACGCGTTCGGCCGCGCGGCCGAGGATGCGGTCCAGTACGCGCGCCAGCAGGTCGCGGCGCTGATCGGGGCGAAGCCCGCCGAGATCATCTTCACCAGCTCGGCCACCGAGGCCAACAACCTCGCGCTGCGGGGGGCCGCGGCGTTCCGGCGCGAGGCCGGCGGCGGCGAACATATCGTCAGTCTCGTCACTGAGCACAAATCGGTGCTGGAACCGTTGCGATTGCTGGAGCGCGAGGGGTTCCGCGTGACCTGGATTCCGGTGGACGGGGACGGGCTGGTGGACCTGGATGCCGTCGCGGCGGCGTTGACCCCCGCCACGATTGTCGTCAGCGCGATGCTGGCCAACAACGAAATTGGTACGATTCAACCCGTCGCCCGCATTGCGGCGCTGGCGCGGCAGGTCGGCGCCTGGGTCCACACCGACGCGGTCCAGGCGGCCGGCAAGCTGCCGATGCGGGTGGACGACCTGGATGTGGATCTCCTGTCGCTCAGCGGCCACAAGTTCTACGCCCCCAAGGGGACCGGCGCGCTGTACGTCCGGTCCGCGCCGCGCCGCGTTCGACTGGCGCCGGCCATCGTCGGCGGGGGGCAGGAACGCGGCCTGCGCGCGGGGACCCACAATGTCCCGGGCATCGTCGGCTTCGGCGCCGCGGCGACGATCGCCGTGACGGAAGCCGAGACGGAGAGCGAGCGGACGGCTGACCTGCGCGACCGGCTGGAGGCCGGCCTCCTGCACGCCATCGACGGGCTCCTCGTCAATGGGTCCCGGGCGCAGCGGCTGCCGAACAACCTCAACGTGTCGGTGCCCGGTGTCGACGGCGAGGCGCTCCTGCTCTCGCTTCACGACATCGCGATCTCCAGCGGCTCGGCCTGCCGCTCCGCCGCGCCTGGGGGGTCGCACGTGATGAAGGCGATCGGCCGTGATGACGAGCTGGCACGCAGCTCGATCCGATTCGGCCTGGGTCGCTGGACGACGGAGGCGGAGATCGACTACGCGATCGGCCGCGTCGCCGAGACCGTCACGCGCCTGCGGGCGATGAGCGCGCTGGCCTAGCCCGGATGGAGCGCATAGCCGTGACGCCGGCGGGCGCGCGGCGGGCGCTCGCGCGCCACCCCTGGATTTACCGCGCGGACCTCGCGCGGGTGCCTCCCACGCTCCCCAACGGCGCGATCGTTTCCGTTGTCGATAACCGCCAGCGTCCCCTCGGTCGCGCGATGTACTCGGCGCAGTCCCAGATCGCGTTGCGGTTCGTGCGGTGGGACGATGCGGAGGTGGACGACGCGTTCTGGGCGGCGCGGCTGGACGCTGCGCTCGCCCGCCGCGCCCAGCGCGGCCAGCTCGGTCCCGCCCGGCGGCTGGTATTCGCCGAGGCCGACGAATGGCCCGGGTTCATCGTGGATCAGTACGGCGACTGCCTGAGCGTCCAGACGCTGACCCCCGCGGCCGACCGGCTCGCCACGCAGTGGACGGCGCTGCTGGTCGAGCGGTTCGCCCCCCGCGCCATCGTGGCGCGGAACGACCTCAAGGTGCGGGCCCTGGAGGGGCTCCCGGCGGGCGTGGCGGTCTGGCACGGGGAGCCGCCTGCGCCGTAAGCGATCGCGCTCGGCGACCGGATGATCCTGGTGGATCTGATGGCGGGCCAGAAGACGGGGGCGTTTCTCGATCAGCAGGAGAACTACCGGGCGGCGGCGCGGCACGCGGAGGGGGCCGCTCGTGCGCTCGATGCGTTTGCGGGAGACGGGGGGTTTGCGCTCCACCTCGCGGCCGTGGCCGGCGGGGTCGAGGCCGTGGACAGCTCCGCCGCGGCCGTCGCGCGGGGACGGGGCAACGCCGAACTGAACGGCCTGGCGAACATCTCCTGGAGCACGGCCAACGCCTTCGATCACCTGCACGCCCAGGACGCCGCCGGCGAGCGGTTCGACGCGATCGTTCTCGATCCGCCGGCCTTTGCGCGCAACCGCGCCGCGCTCCCCGGCGCCCGCCGGGGCTACAAGGAGATCAACTTCCGCGCCCTGCGGTGTCTCGCGCCGGGCGGCGTGCTGGTCAGCTGCTCCTGCTCCTACCACGTCAGCCGCGAGATGCTGCTCGAGATCGTGACCGAGGCGGCGGCCGACGCCGGCCGCACGGTGGAGCTGCTGGAGTGGCGCACCCAGGCGCCCGACCACCCGATCCTGGTGAACGTCCCGGAGACGGCCTACCTCAAATGCCTCATTCTGCGCGCCCGGTAGCGACGGACGTCACATTGCCGCTGCCGCTGACGTGCGCCTCCAGCCGCTCGGTCACGTGAAGCGACATTCCTACGGCGGGCGCGCCGGGCCGGTTTCAGGGCCATCCGCTACGTTGTGCCCCCCATGGGGAACTCTCGAACCGCTGCCACCGCTCTCTGGCTGGCCCTGGCGGCCTCCTGCGGTGGCGCCGTCACCAATGAGCCGCCGGTCAGCGGCCGCTGGTCGCCGGCCGCGGACCTGCCCACGGCCCGTACCGAGGTCGGGGTCGCCGTCCTGGAAGGACGCCTCTACGTCGTCGGCGGGCTGACCGCGGACAGGCAGGTGTCATCGCGCGTCGAAGTCTATGACGTGACGACGGGACGGTGGACGGCGGGACCCGCGCTTCCCGAGCCCCTCCACCACGTCGCCGTGGTGGCCGCGAACGGGCGGATCTATGCCATCGGGGGCCACCGCGGATTGCCGTTTGAACCGGTGGCGAGCGTCTATGCGCTGGATCCGACCGCCGGCCGCTGGCAGGCGGTCCAGCCGCTGCCCCGAGCGCGCGGCGCGCTCGCCGCGGCCGCCGTGAACGGCCGGCTCTATGCCATCGGCGGACAGGCCGCCGATGAGACGGCCACCCGCAACGTCGAGCGGTACGACCCCGACGATAACCGCTGGGATCCGATGCCCCCGCTCCCAACTGCCCGCGAGCACCTCGCCGCGGCCGCACTCGACGGGGTCGTCTACGTAGTCGGGGGCCGGGTAGGCAGCCTGACCAGCAACCTGGGCACGCTCGAGGCGCTCAACACGCGGACGCTGCGGTGGGAGCAGCTGGCGCCGATGCCGACGCCCCGGGGTGGGCTCGCGGCGGCGGCCTTCGCGGGCCGGATCCACGTCGTCGGCGGAGAGGCCTCCACCCGCACCTTCGCGGCGCACGAGGCCTACGACCCGCGGCTCGCGCGGTGGCTCCCGATGGCGCCTCTGCCCACGCCGCGGCATGGGCTCGGGGCGGCCGAGGCCGGCGGGCGGCTGTTCGCGGTCGGCGGGGGACCGCAGCCGGGGCTCAGTGTCAGCGCCGCCAATGAAAGGCTGTTGCCCTGACGCACGGGCCCACCTAAAGTGGAGCCATTCGGCACCCTCTCTTTTCGCGCGATGAAAGGAGCCCCTCGCATGCGGCGGTTTGCCTTCTCCCTCCGGCTCGGAAGCCTGCTGCTGCTGGGTCTGGCGCTGCTCGCCTGCAAGCGCGATCGCGATGGCGACGGTTCGGCGCCGGCCGGATACCGGACGCAAGCGGTGGCGACGACCCTGCCCGCCGGGGCCAGCGTCGTGATCAGCGGTTTCGACATCGAGGGGTTCTGGACCCGCCTCCGCTCCACCAAACTCTACACCGAGCTGAAGGCGATTCCCGGGGTGCAGCAGGCGTTCGCCCCGCTGGCCGCATCCCGGCGGGAGTTCGAGGCGGAAACCGGTCTGCCGCTGAACGAAGCCACGCTGATGTCCCTCTTCGGGCGCAAGTTCGACCTCGGCTACTATGGGCCGCTGGCCGGCGACCGGGGGGACCTGCTGCTGGTCGCCTCCATCGAGGACGAGGGCGACGCGCGCAAGATCCTGCAGTCGCTGGAGAAGAAGGTCACCGCCGAGCAGGGAACCACCGGGCCGACTACGTTCCGCGAGGAGCGGATCGGCGGCGCGGCGACGCGGGTGGCGAAAAATGGGGAGGGTCAGGATGTCCTCTTCTACACGCTCGCGGGCGGCCACCTCACGATGGCGACCACCCGCCCCCGGCTCGAGGCTGCGCTGGGACTGGCCGGGGGCGGCGACGTCGACGCGATGCCGTCAGTGGCCGGTTACGCCGATGTGGTGAAGAAGTTGCCGGAAGTGGCGCTCGCCGTGTACGTGGATCAGCGGGCGCTGCAGCAGGCCGCGGCGCAGGCCGGGGAAGCCGACTCCGCCGCCGCCACGCCGGAAGAGCAGCTCCAGCGCGAACGCATGCGCGCGGCGACGGCGGCGCTCGAGACCTACAAGCTCGCCAGCGCCATCGCGATGGGCGCGTTCTGGGACGAGGCCGGCATCCGCGGCGTCGTCTACACCCGTTTGCCCGATGGCCCGCGCTCGCCGCTCGCCGAGATGCTCACTCAGTCGCCGGCCCCGATTCGATCGCTCGTCTTCCAGCCGGAGAGCACGCTGCTCTACAGCGCCCTCGGCTCGCTCGACGCCGAGACGATCTATGCGGCGCTCTATCGCTACGCGGTGGATGCGACCCGCATCCAGCTGGGGGTGAAGAGCACGCCGGATTCACTGCGCGGGAACGCCGAGGTGGCGCAGCAGCTGGCCGCCTTCGAAGCTGCCAACGGGCTCAACATCCGCGAGGACCTGATCTCGTGGGTGGGTAATGAGGTGGCGATTTCGATCGCGGGAGTGGAGAAGTCGGGATTCTTCCCGCTGCCGGAGCTCGCGGTGACCATTTCCACGACCGACGCCGGACGCTCCCGCGCCCTGCTCGCGAAGCTGGAGGCCCGGGTCGCCGACGTGGCGCGGATGCGGGCCTCGATCCCCCTCACCTGGCAGAGTGAGGAATATGAAGGGCAGACGATCCGCTTCGCCCCGACTCCGCTGGGCGAAGGGCTGTCGCTCGCCCATCTGACGACCAAGGAGTTCGTCGTGATCGCCTCCAATCGCGCGCTCGCTCGCCGCATGCTCGATGCCAGTGCGGGACGGGCGGAGGCACTGCCGTCGAATGCCGGCTTCAGCGCGATGACGGAGTTCTATCCGAACGAAGTCAATGCTCTGGGCTTCGTCAATATCGAGCAGATTCTGACCGTCGTGCAGGATCTCATGGGGACGTACGGCCAGATGACGGGCTCGGCCGCGGTGGCCGACTCGGCGTCGACCACCGGCCAGGTTCTGCGGGCGCTGAAGAACGCTCCCCGTCTCGGCTTCTACAGCGAGGCCGATGCCGACGGGGTTTTCGGCCAGTTCCTGCTGGAGATCCGCTAAGCCGCCACGCCCTGGTACCGCCCAGGCCGCGCTGAAGGCTCGCGACCCTAGCTGGAGTCGTGAGCCATTTGGCGGGTCTTTCCTGCGTATTCCCGCAGACTCACCACTCCAGCGGCTCACGGCCGCCGTCGTCCACTTCTTCACGAGGTACACACGAATATGTCTCGCCTACATCGGATCGCCTGCGGAATCCTGGGGGTGCTGG
The DNA here is from genome assembly GCA_046262555.1 of Gemmatimonadota bacterium. Lineage (GTDB taxonomy): Bacteria > Gemmatimonadota > Gemmatimonadetes > JACCXV01 > JAHWKZ01 > JBHENR01. The sequence goes on from JBHENR010000259.1 coordinate 6,042, forward strand.
CCATTGGCCTCAGCGTGGTCCTGAGCCCCACGGAAGGCGCGGGCCAGAGTGGACCCATCATCACGCAGATCCAGGGCAGCGGCCGTTGCGTCGACGTCCCCTACGGCAGCACCACGCCCGGCACGCCCCTCGAGTTGCACGACTGCAATGGCCAGGTGAACCAGACGTACACCTGGACTCCGAATGGCGAATTGCAGATCATGGGCCTGTGCGTGGATGCCCTCAGCGGTCTGGGCAATCAGGGCGACAAGATCGGCACCTGGACGTGTAACGGAAACGCCGCCCAGCGATGGACGCTGACGGCCGCTGGGGAGTTGCGGGGGCTTAACAACCGCTGCATCGACGTGGCCTACGGGGATGGCGGCAACGGCGGCAAGCTCCTGCTCTGGGACTGCAACGGGCAGGTTAATCAGCGGTGGCACATGGCCAGCAATCAGACCGTCTCCGCCCCGCCGGCCTACACGCCACCGCCCGCGCCGGTTTACTCGGCACCCGTTCAGCCCGTCTATCAGGCCCCTGCGACGACGACCTACACCCTGAGCTCGCACCCGGTGGCGATCGTGACCAGTCACGGGCGCTGCATTAATGCGAGCGGCGACTCGGCTATCGTGGGGCGGTGCACCGGCACCGGCTTTTTCGATATCACCGACGGGGTGATCTCCGGCGCCGACGGCGGGTGCCTGGACGGCTATCTCGGCGAAGGCCGGCCGGTCGCCGCTGTGGGTTGCGACGGTTCGGCCGAGCAGAAATGGTGGATTCACGAGGTCAACGGCGGATTCATCCAGAACCAGGCCAACAGCCTGTGCATGGACATCGAGGGCCAGAAGCGGAACAACGGCACGCCCATCATACTGTGGCGCTGCGACACGACATGGAATCCCTGGAATCAGAAGTTCATCATCGGGCTTTCGCTGCCGCAGGGATTCGTCACCGGAGGCTTGCCGCGGGCGCGCGGAGCCGACATCACCGGGCAGGTCAGTTCAGGCTCGGCATCGATCGTGGCAGCGGGGGCCGGCAATGTGCTGGTCGCGGGGGGGAACATCGTGGCGGCGGGCGCCGGAAACATCGTCGCCGCGGGGGCCGGGAATGTTCTCGGTCATAACGGCGGCACGATTGTCGCGGCCGGAGGATTGAATCTCATCGGCAACGACGCCGGGTCATTGATCGGATCGGATGGGGGCTCGATCGTCGCTGCGGGGGCAGGGAACTAGCGCCGCGCTCCGACGGTCCGGGCATCCCGCCGGCGCGGGGGGCTTGACAGGGTGAGACAAACAGGCCTTCTTTGGGGGACCCGAACTCCGTAGCCCCCCGAAGGAGGTCCCATGCGCCACTCCGTGACTCTGCTCGTTCTCGCGCTGCCGCTCGTCTCCGGGTCGGTTTTTGCCCAGGAAACGCCGGCGGCGGTCACGCCGGATTCCACGCCGCCCGCAGCGGCCTCACCCGCCGACGGTTTCGCCATCCACGTCGTCGCGCCCCATGTGGTCGACGGCGTCGAGCGTGGACCGTTTCACCACTACTGCAAGCCGATTTCACCTGAGCCCGTCATCCAGTGCCTCATCTTCGAGTCCACCGAGCCCGGCGCGCCGATGACGCAGGTGGAGTACATGGTGGCGAAGACCCTGACCCGGTCCACCATCACGCTGGAGAACTGGAACGCCAACTGGCACGATCATGCGGTGGAGATCGCCGGCGGGCGGGTGCAGGTGCTCGATATGCCGGCGGAAGAGGCGGCCAAGGTGGCAGGCCTGGCGGCGACTACGGACGGGCTGATCTTCCACCTCTGGCCGCACGGATCGCCGATTCCTACGGGCGCGGTATCGATCGCCCAGGCGGTCGGGCATGTCGCCCTGACGGCGGAGGCGTATCAGCCGGGGCCGACCGCGGCGGAGTAGCTCAGCGCCCCAGCTCGCGCCGCTTGCGGTTGTGCTGGGCGTAGGTTTCGCTGAAGGTGTGGGCTCCGCCCTCGCCGGTGGCGAAGAAGAAGAGGTACGGGACTGAGGCCGCGTAGAGAGTCGCCTCCAGGCTCGCCCGGCCGGGGCTCGCGATCGGTCCCGGCGGGAGGCCGGCGTTGCGGTAGGTGTTGTAGGGGGAGTCGATCTCCAGGTCGCGGTAGAGAACGCGCTCGGTGTGGCCGCCGAGCGCGTACTGCACGGTGGGATCGGCTTCGAGCAGCATGCCGATGGCCAATCGGTTCCAGTACACCCCCGCGATGGTCGCCCGCTCGGCCGGTACGCGCGCCTCCTCCTCGACGATCGCGGCCAGCGTGACGATCTCGTGGACGGTGCGGCCGAGGGAATCGGCCCGCGCCCGCCAGGCGGGCGTGAACGTGGCGTGAAACTGGTTCACCATCACGCGCGCGAGCGTGCGGGGCCCGGTGGCGGGGTCGACCTGATAGGTGTCGGGGAAGAGGTATCCCTCGAGGGTCGGGGCCGAGATGTCGAGCGAGTCGGCCAGGGCGGCGTCGCCGGCGGCGGCGGCGAAGGCGGTCGAGTCGAACGCGAGCGCGCGCGCCGCGATGCCGGCCACCTCCTCCAGCCGCAACCCTTCCGGAATGGTCACCGCGACGAGGACCGTCTCGCCGTCGACCAGCATTTCGACGATGGCCGGCAGCGACCGATCGTGGGGAAGCTCGTAGGTGCCGGCCTGAATCCGGCTGGCGTCCCGCTGGGCCCGCACCCACGCCTCGAACAGCAGCGCGCTCCGTATGACGCCCTCGCGCTCCAGCTGCCGCCCCAGAACCCGGACGCCCGTACCCGGCTCGACCACCACCAGCACGGGTTCCGCCAGCCGGGAGGGCGGCGTGCTCGCCCACCAGAGCCATCCAATGGCCGCGAGGCCGACGATCACGATGAGCAGGGTGAAATATCTCACGCGGTCTCCGGCTCGCTCGCGCGGGAGCGGAGGTACCCCTCGAGCAGAAGCACCGCGGCCACCTGGTCCACCCGCTCCTTCATGTCGCTTTCCGACCGGCCGGAGTCCCGCAGCGCGCGCCGGGCGGCCTCGGTCGTCAGCCGTTCGTCCCACTCCTCGACCGGCACCGTGAGCGCGCCGGCGAGCTCGACCGCGAACTCCCGCGTCGCGCGGGCCGCGGGGCCCTCGTCACCCGCGAGCGTGAACGGGATCCCGATCACGACCCGTTCGACGCCCCGCTCCGCGACGAGCGCGGCGAGCTCCTCGGTCAGTGGACGCT
>JBHENR010000260.1:0-3316 GCA_046262555.1 Gemmatimonadota bacterium
TGCTCGGCCTCTACTACGGCCAGTTCGCCGCCGCGCCTGGCGACAACGGCTGGCAGCTGACCGGCGCGCGCCTCATGAGCGAAGACTGGCAGAACCGCCTCGGGGGCCGGCGGACCTGGCGCCACGACCGCGCCGGCGCCGCCCGGACCTACGCCACCGAGGATCCGCGCTACGCGGGCGCGTTGATCCAGCTCCACAGCGGCGAATGGGTGCCGCTGGCCCGCCCCGTGCCCGAGACCCACCTCCGCCTGGCCCTGCCCGACCTGCCGTAGTCCCCCACATCGTTCGGCGGCCGGCCGCTCCGGATCCTCGCGCTGCGATTCGATTTCCTACCCCGACGACTGACTCCGGCCCGACGGCTGACCCCCGCCCGCCGAAGGATCAATGGCCTTCCCGCGCCGGTCCGCCGCCCGGCGGCGGCGGTCGGGCCGGCCGGCCCGGCGCTCGCCGGCCGGCGGCGCCCCCGGCCGGGCGGCGGGATCCTCCGGCCGCGGCATCAGCGGCACATCGCTCCCCAGCCAGTCGAGGCGGCCGGCGGGATAGCTCCCCAGCACGCGGACGAATCCGGCGCGCCGGCCGAGCTCGAGCAGGGCGTCGCGGGCGGGGGTGGCATCCGGCTCCCCGAGGAAGTCGAGATAGAAGAGGTACTCGAACGGCTTCCCGCGCACCGGGCGTGATTCGATCTTGGTGAAATCGATCCCCCGCGAGGCAAACGAGTGGAGCGCGGTGTGGAGGCTGCCCGCCGTGTTCTCCACGTAGAAGACGATCGACGTCTTCGGGGGCCCGACCCGCCCCGGGACGAAGCGGTCGACCACCACCGCCAGATCCGGATCGTTCAGGCCCAGCAGGAAGAACCGGGTGTAGTTGGCCGGGTCGTCCTCGAGCCCCTCCTGGATCACCTTCGCCCCGTAGTACGCCGCCGCGCCGCGCCCGGCGATCGCCGCCGCGCCCGCCTCCTGCCGTTCGGTCAGCATCTGCACGCTCCCCGCCGTGTCCCAGGTCGAGATCGTCTCGAGCTGGGGGTGGCGGCGGAAGAAGGCCTGACACTGGTCGAGCGCGATCGGGTGGGAGTAGACCCGCTTCACGTCTTCGAAGTACGTTCCCAGCGGCGCGATGAGGCAGTGCTCGACCTTGAGATAGACTTCCCCGCGGATGACCAGATTGAACTGGAGCAGCAGGTCATAATTCTGGAAGATCGACCCGACCAGCGAGTTCTCCATCGGCGCCAGGCAGAAGTGGGCCCGGTGCCGGGCGACGCTGGAGAACATGGCGGGAAAGTCGGCCGTGGGAACGGTCTTGAGGGGGGCGCCCAGCAGCTTGAGCGCGGCCTCCTCGCTAAACGCGCCGCGCTCACCCTGAATCGCGACGCGGAGGGGGCGGGGCAGACTCATGGCGCGAGAGCATACGTTGAGGGGAGAGGGAGTCAAGCCGGGGCCCCCGAAGCCGGCGTCACGGGTTGAACCCAGGAGTGTGACCGCGATGTCTCCAACGAACCGGATTGCCGCGACGGCGCTTGGACCTGGGCTGGGGCTGGCGCTGTGCGCCGTCCTCGCCGCCCCGGCGGCCGCCCAGACCGTTCACGTGCCCGGCATCGACAGTCTGCAGGTCAAAGCGAACGTGCAGGCCCAGTTCAATACCACCTCGGTGGACGCCGACGGCGACGGCGACGCCATTCCCTCGTCGCTCTGGGAGGTGCGCCGCGCGCGGATCTACCTGCGCGCCTTTGCGCGCGGCTGGCTGCGGGGTGACGTGGAGGGGGATTTCGCCCGCGGCCGGGTGCGGCTGACCGATGGCTTCGTGCGGCTCGCGCCGAGCGAGGCGTTCCGCCTCCGCGCCGGCCAGTTCAAGAAACCATTCGACGCGCTGGAGCTCATCTCGAGCCGGGAGCAGCTCCTCATCGAGCGGGACGGGTCGCCCCGCGGCCTGTCGGCGCCCACGCCGAACGGGCTGGTCAATGCGCTGGGATACGCCAACCGCGACATCGGGGTGGAGTACGAGGGGGTCTTCGACGCCCTGACGGTGAGCGCGGGCGTCTTCAATGGCGCCGGCGCCAACGTCGCGGAAAATGACGATGGCAAGCAACTCGCCGCGCGGGTGGCGGTCAAGCTGCCGCCCGGCTGGCAGCTGGCCGGCGCCTGGACCGGCCGGCGCGTGAGCGAGCCGCCGGACGCCGACGCGGCGGCCTGGTATCAGGCGGCCGAGCTGGCGCTAACCGCGGGAACGTACGGCGAGCCGGGACTGCAGGTTCTGGCGCAGGCCTTCCTGGGCGACAATTTCGATCCCGACGAGGGTGGCGCCGGCGAGTCGTCCGGCGCGGAGGCGCGCTTCACCGCGCTCCAGGCCCTGATCGGCTATCACGTCGCGACGTTCCACACGCCCTGGATGATCGGCTGGGAGCCGGTGGCGCGGGTCGGGTGGGCCGACCCCAGCAACGAGACCGAGGACGACGCGGCGCTGGTGTGGACGGCGGGCGTCAATCTGTATCACGACACGTACGTCAAGACCCAGGTCCAGCTCGACGGCGTGAGCCCGAGCGAGGGCGACAGCGAGTTCGCCTTCCGGATCCAGGCGGGGTTCGGTTTCTAGGCCGGCCCGCTTCCCGAGGGGATCTGACTCTTCCCGCCTAGCGCAGCAGGTCGGCCAGCCGAAAGCACCCCGCCGCGACGAGCGCCGACGCCGGGATCGTCAGCACCCACGCCCAGAGGATCCGTTTGGCCACGCCCCACTTCACCGCCGAGGCGCCGCGCGTGGCGCCGACGCCGATGATCGATCCGGTGATGGTGTGGGTGGTGGAGACGGGAATCCCCAGCCAGGTGACGGCGAAGAGGGTGGCGGCGCCGCTCGTCTCGGCGCTGAAGCCCCCGATCGGCTTGAGCTTGGTCAGCTTCATCCCCATCGTGCGGACGATCCGCCACCCGCCGAGGGCGGTCCCCAGGCCCATCGCGGCGTGGCACGAGAGGATGATCCACAGCGTGTCGGGGTTCCCCAGCGACAGCTCGACGTCGGGGCTCATCATCCCGGCCGCGATCAGCAGCGCCACGATGATGCCCATCGTCTTCTGGGCGTCGTTGCCACCGTGGCCGAGCGAGAACGCCGCTGCCGACACCAGCTGGCCGCGCCGGAAGAGGGTGTCGACGGTCGACGGGCGCCAGCGGCGGAAGATCCAGAACAGCGCCAGCATCAGGCTGAACCCGATCGCCATGCCGAACAGCGGCGCCAGGGGAATGAACTCGAGCGTCTTGACGATGGGCTCCCAGTTCAGCACGTCCCAGCCGGCGTGCGCGACACCGGCGCCGGCGAAGCCGCCGATCAGGGC
>JBHENR010000261.1:0-6191 GCA_046262555.1 Gemmatimonadota bacterium
ACCCAGTGGCGCATCGACGTCCTCGGGAAGCGACCAGCGATCGCCCGCGGCGGCCGCGATCTCCGGGAGCGCGGATCCCTCCCCCGGATCGGAATCGGAATAGCGGAGCACCGCGTCCGCCTCTCGATCGGTCGCCCAGACATCTCCTCGAGCGTCGACCTCGACGTCGAACGGGGCGCCGGCCGGCCAGCTTCCGGCCCATGTCAGCGAGCGGGGGGTGGGGTCCCAGGAGAGCCGCACGATCCGCCGGTTGCCCGTATCGGCCACGTAGACCCGGCCGTCGACGGTGGCGGCGATCCCGTGCGGCTCGGCGAGCTCGTCCTCTCCGCTTCCCCGCCGGCCGTAAATGGCGAGCGTCTTCATGGAGGAGTTGTAGAGGATCTCCCCGCGGCCGGAGTTGACCCCGAACAGCGTCAGCTGGAAATCGTCCCCGCGCGCCTGCGGGTCGTCGTCGGAGTCGAACTTCACCGCGGCGAGTCCCTGCGGGTCGTCGAAGCGCGTGCGGTCGCCGAGGAACAGCTTGAGGTGGGCAGGGCGCGCGCGATGGATCCCGAGCGTGTGGCCGAACGGCGGATAGACCAGCGTCGTGTGCGCCGGCTGGTCGCCGATCTCCAGGATCTCGGGCTCGGCCGTGCCGGCGGTCTGTGCGGCCGCGGGGGCGGGCGCCAGCGCCGCCGCGCAGCCGATGGCGCCCAGCAGCGCGATCGCCTCAGCGAGACGCCGGCGCGCCCGCGTACAACTCCCGGTACATCGCATACTGGGCGATCACCTTCTTGACGTAGTTGCGGGTCTCCTTGTAGGGGATCCGGTCGATCCACAGCTCGGCGTCCACCGAGCGCTCCGGGAAGCTCCACCACAGCGCCACGTTGTGCGGGCCGCCGTTGTACGCCGCCAGCACCGCCGGCCAGAAGCCCTCGAAGCGGCCGAGCTGATCCTCCAGGTAGCGGGCTCCGAAGTGGAGGCTGATGGCGGGGTTGGTGAGGAGCTCGGGGTCGTAGCCCGCCCAGCCGATCGAGTCGGCGATCTCCTGTCCCGTAGCGGGCATGACCTGCATAAGGCCCACCGCGCCGACCGGAGAGACCGCCTCGGCGTCGAACAGGCTCTCCTGGCGGATCAGAGAGAGCACGTAGTAGGCGTCGAGCCCGTGCGCGCGAGCCTCGGCGTCGACGGCCCCAGCGTGCCCGCGCGGGAATGCCCACTCCCGGCCGGCGCCGGTCTCTCCCAGCCGGACGCCCAGCCGCAGCGCGAGGTCGGGGAATCCCCAGGCGACGAGACCGTCCGCCCAGGCGGCCAGCCGCTGCCGGTCGTCGCCGGCCCGCGCCAGCCCGCGCACCAGCTCGGCCCGCGCCAGGTCGCGCTCGCCGAACTCCAGCAGGGCGGCCGCCGTGCGGCCCGCGGGATCGGCGAGCAGCGCCATGCCCTCGGAGAGCGCCGCCGGCGGCGCCGGCCGGTAGCCGGAGTTCCTGAGCTCCAGCGAGGCGCCCGGCCGGCCGGCCAGCCGGTCGCGTGAGATCAGCGCGTACCAGTCCGAGCCGGCGGCGAGCGCGCCCCAGATCTCCCGCGCCCGCTCTCGCTGCCCGAGCGCGTCCAGAGAGCGGGCCATCCAGTAGCGGGCTTCGCGCCCGCTCTCCGACCCGCGGTAGGCGGCGTAGCGGCGCCGGGCCTCGTCGTGCCGGCCCAGCGCGAACGCCAGGTGCGCGGCCCGCATCTCCGAGCGATCCGCGAAGTAGGACCCGGGGGCCGTCCGCACCAGCCGGTCGAAGGCCTCGATCGCGCGCTCGGCGAAGGCGGGGTCGGATCCGTAGTCGTCCTGCCAGGAGTCGGCCAGCAGGTACAGCGCGTCGTCCGCGTACCGGCCGCCCGGGTGCTCGGCGAGCACCTGCTGGAAGCGGGCTCGTGCCGCCGGGCCGTCGCGGAATCGCATCGCGAGGCGGGCGCGGTCCATCTTCACGTCGGGGATCCGGGGGTCGCCCGGCCAGCGGCCGAGGAACGCCGCATAGTCCTGCTCGGCGCCATCGCGGTCGCCCATCGCGGCGCGGATCGACGCCCGCAGGAGCATCGCCTCCTGGAGAAGGGAGGTAGAGGCGCCCGACGCCAGCACGGCGGAGGCGAAGGACTCGGCCTCGGCTGTCCGGCGCGCCTCGAGCAGGGCGCGCGCAACCGCGAGCGGCTGCAGCGCGAGCCGCGCGCGGAGCGCGGGGTCGAGCAGCACACCCGCGGCGTGAGCGGGCTCCTGCGACACGACCCGCCGCCGCAGCTCGTCGGCGGCGCGCTCCTCGCCCTCAAGATCGGCCAGCCGCGCGGCGGCCAGCCAGTGGGGCGCGCGCTCGGCGCCACGCGACTCGGCGGCCAACGCCAGGTGCAGCCCCCGGGCCTCGCCGAGGCGGCCGTTCCGCTCGTGGAGCGCTGCGAGCGCGAGGCGGGCCCGGTCCCTGGCCTCCCGCGGAAGATCGCCGGCGCTGAGCCGCTCCCAGGCGGCGAGCCCGCGCACCGGATCCCCGGCCTCGGCGGCCGCCTCCAGTCGCCAGAGGTCGACGTAGGCACCCAGCGCCGGTCGCGAGCGCGCGAGCTCGTCCCACGCGGCCTCCGCGGGGGCGGCGGTGCCCGTGCCCGCCGCGGACATGGCGCTCCAGCGCGTGCGGTGCGGCCCGCAGGCGGGAGGCAGGGCGGCGGCGGGGACCCGGGCGAGCGCGGCGTCCAGCTCGCTCCAGCGCCCCAGCCCCGCCAGCGCCGCCAGCCGGTAGAGCCGTGTCCGGGGATCGTCGGGAGGGGCGGCGGCCAGCGCCGCGAGCGCATCGGCTGGCCGGCCCACCTCGATCCAGCCGCGGACCACGGAGAGCGCGGCCGCGCCGGAGGCCTCGATCAGGCGGCCAGCGGACTCGGCCGGCGCAGAGGCGGGGTGAGGCACCGGAAAGACCGGCGCGCCGGGACTCCAGTACAGGGGACAGGTGGCCGGGCTCCTCCAGACGCCCAGGGCGCTGGCGGGCGGCATCACCGGAAGGGTGAAGCCGGACACGGCCGACAGGAGGATCGCCGCGGCAACGGCAATCCACGGGTGAATCCGATGCGTCATGCGATCCCTCTCTACCCCGCCAACCGGCGGCGACGTTCCTGCCCCAAGCAAAAAAGCCCGGCACCTGGGGCGCCGGGCTTCCTCGCATGCATGGTTCGGGCCCCTATTCGACCGATCGGTCCCATTCCTGGAGGCTGATCCGGGTGGCCCCTGCCAGCTTCACCTCGTCGAGCACGTTCACCATGTCCACGTAATCCGCGTCGGGCGCCGTCTTCACGCTGACGATCAGCCGGGGATTGGCCGCCAGCTCCTGACGGGCGATCGCCTCGACCTGCTGGAAGCTGATCGTCTGTTTGTCGGGCGAGTCGCCGCGACGGAGATCCACCACCCCCTCGCCCACCACGTAGAACGTGATGATGTTTTTGGGGTTGATCTCGATCTCTTCGCTCTGCTGTTCGGGGAGCACCAGGCTCAGCCCGCGCTCCTCGCTGAACACGGTGGTGACGAGGAAGAAGATCAGCAGCAGGAAGGCGATGTCCGCCATCGAAGCGGTCGGGATCTCGTCCGACACCCGTGAGCGCCGCTTCAGAATTCCCGCCACGCGTCAGACCTTTCTCGCCGCCGGCGCGCGCTCGATCTCGTGGAGGGTCTCGATCAGGTTCTGGGACGTCTCCTCCATCTCGATCACCAGGCTGTCTATCTTGGATACGAAGTAGTTGTGCGCGACGTTGACGGGAATGGCGATCGCCAATCCGGTCGCCGTGGTGATCAGGGCCACCTTGATGCCTCCCGCCACGAGCGTGGCATCGACCTCGCCGGCCAGCTCGATCGCCCCGAAGGCGATGATCATGCCTGCCACGGTGCCGAGGAAGCCCAGCAGCGGGGCCACGTTGGCCACCGTCGCCAGCCACACCAGCCCGCGCTCGAGCCGCGACATCTGGATCATGCCCTCGTTCTCGATCGCAGCCAGCACCCGCTCGGCGCCCTGGTCGTGCTTCTCGAGCCCGGCGAGCAGGATGTGGGCGACGGGGGTGTCGCTCTCGCGACAGCGGGCCTTGGCCTCCTCGAGGCGGTGGTTGGCGATCAGGCTGTCGACGTCCTCGAGAAGCTTGTGGGTCTGGCCGGATGTGCTGGTCAGGGAGAAGAACTTCCAGAAGATGACGATCAGGCCCAGAAGCGCGCAGGCCAGGAGCGGCCACATGAAGATGCCGCCGTCCTCGAAGAATTGAATTGCCGCATCCAACGTCAGGCCTCCGGGGCGGGGGTCAGTCGAAGCGATCGCGTAGAGGCCGGTACGTTAGTACGGGCTTCGAAGGGCCGTCAAGGGTGCCGGGCGGGGTCTCAGACCTTGATGCAGGCCACGTAGTGCCCCCTGCCCACGTCCCGGAACTCGGGGATCACCTCGGCACATTCCGCGGTCGCGATGGGACAGCGCGGATGGAACAGACAGCCGGAGGGAGGATTCGCCGGGCTCGGCACGTCGCCCTCGAGCTCGATCCGCTCGCGGCGCGCCTTGGGCACCGGAACGGGGATGGCCGCCAGCAGCGCCCGCGTGTAGGGGTGGAGCGGGTTCTCGTACAGCTCCTCGGAATCGGCCAGCTCCATGAGCTTTCCCAGATACATGACCGCTACCCGGTCGGAGATGTGCTCGACGACCGCCAGGTCGTGGGCGATGAACAGGAACGTGAGGTCGAATTCCTCCTGGAGGTCCTGGAGCAGGTTGATCACCTGTGCCTGGACCGAGACGTCGAGGGCGGAGACCGGCTCATCGCAGACGATGAACTTGGGATCCACCGATAGCGCCCGCGCGATCCCGATGCGCTGCCGCTGGCCGCCCGAGAACTCGTGCGGGTAGCGGCTGGCATGCTCCGGGAAGAGCCCCACCACCTCGAGCAGCTGCCGGATGCGGGCCCGGGCCGCCTGCCCCTCGGCGATCTTGTGGATGCGCAGCACCTCGGCCAGCATGGCGCCGACCGTGATGCGGGGGTTGAGGCTCGAGTACGGGTCCTGGAAGATGATCTGCATCCGGCGCCGCAGGCGCCGCATCTCAGAGCGGTCGAGCTCGAGCACGTTCTCCCCCTCGAACTCGACCACTCCCGCCGTGGGCTCGATCAGCCTCAGGATGCAGCGTCCGGTGGTTGTCTTGCCACAGCCGGATTCCCCCACCAGACCCAGCACCTCTCCGGGCAGGATGTCGAACGAAACGCCGTCGACCGCCTTGACGTGCCCCACCGTGCGCGACCAGAACCCCTTCTTGATGGGGAAATGCTTCTTGAGGTCGCGCACGGCCAGCAACGACTCGCCGCGGACCCGCGGCTCGTGCGTCACTTCCCGAGGCACCTGGGTGCGATCAATCATAGAGGAAGCAGCGGGCTTCGTGTCCCGGCCCGAGCGCGTACAACGCGGGGAACTCGCGCCGGCAGCGGTCGAAGACGTAGGGGCAGCGGTTCTGGAATGGGCAGCCGACGATCTCCTCGTAGGGCGACGGCACCGAGCCCGGGATCGTGTGCAGCCGCTCGATCTTCTCGCCCAGCTTGGGGATGGCGGCCTTCAACCCCTCGGTGTAGGGATGGTTCGGGCCGCTGAACACCTGCTCCGCGGTCCCCACCTCGGCCACCACCCCGGCGTACATGACCACCACCCGGTGCGCGGTCTCGGCGATCACGCCGAGGTCGTGGGTGATGAGGATGATCGACATGCCGTACTCGTCCTGGAGCTGGTTGAGCAGCGCCAGGATCTGCGCCTGGACGGTCACGTCCAACGCCGTCGTCGGCTCGTCGGCGATGAGCAGAGCGGGATCGCAGGCCAGCGCCATCGCGATCATGACCCGCTGGCGCTGCCCGCCGGAGAGCTGGTGCGGGTACTCGTCCACCCGCTGCTCGGGATCCGGAATCCGGACCCGGCGCAGCATCTCGATCGAGTGCTCGCGTGCCTCGCCCTTCGACACGTGCCGGTGAAGCCGGAGGACCTCCCCGATCTGATCGCCCACCGTGTACACCGGGTTGAGCGACGTCATCGGCTCCTGGAAGATCATCGCGATGTCGTCGCCGCGGATCTTGCGCATGTCCTCGTCCGGCGCGGTCAGCAGCTCCTTGCCGTCGAACCTGATCGACCCGGTGATGTGGGCGTTGCGCGCGCGCGTGAGCCCCATCACGGTCAGCGACGACACCGACTTGCC
>JBHENR010000262.1:0-4550 GCA_046262555.1 Gemmatimonadota bacterium
CGGCAGCACCGACCCGCCGCAGCCGTCGGAGGTCCTCGTCGTCGGCCTGGCGCGCAACGACGAGTCGCCGCGCGACCAGTCCGAAGGCGATTTCGCCTTCTTCTTCGATCTCGAGGCCGACCGTTTTCTCAGCGGGACGGCCCGCGTCAACAACCAAGTGCTCGACCAGTCGTTCCTGCCCGGGGTCAAGCCCGGTCCGCTCTACTTCAACACCGCCGGAGTCGTGGAAGGCCGGAAACTGCAGCTCGTCGCCACCATCGCGGGAACCGACGGCACCATCGAGGTGACCTCGGACTCGGTGCGCGTGCCGACCTCCTTCAGCCTCACCATTCCCACCACCCACACCATCGGGCAACCGCTGCCGATCTCCTGGGGGGCCACGCCCGACGCGGAGCAGATCAATATCTCGGTGGGGAGCGGCTTCGAGACCGACGTGCCCGCATCGCAGCGGAGCTTCACGATTCCGGCCAGCGCCTTCACCGGGCTGACCCCGGGCCAGACAATCGAGATCGAGGTCTCAGCCTTTAACGTCTTTTACATTTCGCTCGCCACCGGCATCAGCGACGTGCAGGACGCCGAGGCGTTTGCGGAGCGGTTCCGCACCATCGACAACATCAACGGGGCGATGGGCGCCTTCGGCGCCGCCACCACGGTGGGGGCGCTGGTCGCGCTGCAGTAGCACCCGTCACACACCGCCAGCTAAGGAGGACGCATGTGCCATGACGTTCGCCGGTTGACTCTGCTCGCGCTGCTGGTCGCCATCGCCGCCTGCGGCCGCGGCGGGGACGACGCCGCTCCCGACGACGCCGATGCGGCGGATTCGCTGGATGTGGCCTCCGGTGACCCGGCGGACTCGGCCGCGGACGGCGGCGGCACGTCCAATGGCCAGGCGGTGTTCGCGGCCAATTGCGCTACCTGCCACGGCGAGACCGGGCTCGGCAACGGCCCGGCGGCGATGGGGCTCGAGCCCCCGCCCGCCGATCTCTCCGACGGGGCGTGGACGACCGGCGACGGGTCGCTCCCGGCCATCCGCAACACGATCGAGAACGGCAGTCCGGGCACGGCTATGATCAGCTGGCGGGGCACGCTGACGGACGCGGAGATCACCGCCGTGGCCGAATACGTTCACTCGCTGGGCGGCGCGCGCTAGCTGAACATCGTCTGCCACGAGCTGGTCAAGCGGTTCGCGCTCGACGGCCGCACCGTCGAGGCGTTGGCCGGCGTGTCGTGCGCCTTCCGCTCGGGCGAGCTGACGGTCGTCATGGGCCGCTCGGGATCCGGCAAGACTACCCTGCTCAACATCCTCGGCGGGCTCGACCGGCCGACCTCGGGATCGGTGGAGGTCGACGGGGAGGCGCTCTATGCCCGCAACGACCGGGCCCTCTCGCGCTACCGCAACGAGCGCGTCGGCTTCGTGTTCCAGTCGTTCCACCTGGCCGGGTCCGAGACCGCGCTCGAGAACGCCCGCGTGCCGTTCCTGTTCGCTCGCCGCCGGCCGAAGGATATGGACGCGCGCGCCCGCACCGCGCTGGCCGAAGTGGATCTCGTCGCCCAGGTGGATCAGCCCGCGGGCACCCTCTCCGCCGGCCAGAAGCAGCGGGTCGCGATCGCCCGCGCGCTGGTGACGCGGCCTGATTTCGTGCTCGCCGATGAGCCCACCGGCAACCTCGACAGCGAGACCGGCGCCGGCATCGTCCAGCTGCTCGCGGGTCTGGTGCGGGAGCGGGGACTCGGCGTGGTGATCGTCACCCACGATCTCGCGATCGCGGCGGTGGCCGACCGGGTGCTCCGGCTGGCCGACGGCCGGCTGGTCGCCTGATGGGCCCGCTCCGCGCGCTGGGGCGCGCCGCTCACGATCTGCGCCGCCACGGCCTCCGCGCCCTGCTGCTGGCGGGAGGCATCGGCCTCGGCGTGGCGATGCTCGTCTTCCTGCTCGCCTTTGTCGGCGGCACGCGCCGGGCGCTGCTCGACCGGGTCGTCTCGTCGCTGCCCATCACCCACCTCACGGTCGTGCCCCGCGCGTTCTCGGTGGCGGTGCTGCGGTTCGACAGCCCGTTCTCCTCGCTGGATGACGGCGCGGTCGAACGGATCGCCGCGCTGGATGGCGTCGAGCGCGTCATGCCGATGACGGGCCTGCGGCTGCCGGCCCAGATGCGGGCGAATTTCTTCGGCCAGGGGTTCGTCACCGACACCGGGGTCTTCGGCATCCTGCCCGAGCTGGTCGCCGATCAGTTGCCGCCGGACGCCGACTTCGCCGCATCCGACGATGGCGGGGCGCTCCCGGCGGTGATCTCCAGCGAGTTGATCGACATGTACAACACCGGCTTCGCCAAGGCGAACGACCTCCCCCAGCTCACGCCCGAGATCCTCCGCGGCCAGCGGGCGATGCTCTACCTCGGCACGTCGTCGTTCAATCCCCGGGCTGGCGGCCCGATGCGGGCGGTCGCCATCCGATTCGTCGGGGTGAGCGACCGGGTGCCGCTGGTGGGCATCAGTCTGCCGCTGCCGATCGTCAATGCCTGGAACGAAGAGCTGGCGGGAGAGAATCGGCCCCAGTACGTGTCGCTCGTCGCCGTCACCGAGCGGGCCGAAGAGGTGGACCGGATCGCGGGGCAGATCGAGGCGATGGGGTACACCGTGACCAGCGGGCGGGAGGTGGCCGAGCGGATCCGGACGCTGACCGACGTGCTGCGGGCTGCCTTTGGCCTGATCGGCCTGGTCGTCCTGGCGGTGGCCGGCCTGGGCATCGCCAATGCGCTGTTCCTGTCCGTGATGGAGCGGCGTCACGAGATTGGCATCTTCCGGTCGGTGGGCGCGAGTCAGGGCGATATCCGGCTGCTGTTCATCTGCGAGGCGGCGATCCTCGGCGCGCTGGGCGCGCTGGCCGGCGTGGGGCTCGCGGTCGTCGCGGGGCGCGGCGCGGACTGGGCGCTCGACCGGGTGCTGCCCGACCTGCCGCTTCTGCCGCCGTCGTACTTCGCGTTCTCGTGGCCGATCTGCGCGTTGGGTCTTAGCTTGGGGCTTTTCGTGAGCATTCTGGCCGCCGTTTCACCCGCCCACCGCGCCGCGCGGCTCGACCCCGCCCGGGTTCTCAAAACGGGGTAAGCCCGGACTGCCGAGGATCATGGCGTTCCATCCGACTCCCGCTCAAGCTCCTCTCGTCCCGCCGCCGCCGCCGCCGACCCCCGCCGAGTTAGCCGCCCGGGCTGCGGCACTCGCCCGCATTCACAAGGCGGCCGCCAAGTCGCTCGCGGCGCACTATGCCCGGCCCAGGATCCGCTCCGAGCGGCTCGATCGACTGGTCGAGTTCCTGCCCGGGACGGCGGATCCGCTGGAGGGCGCCGGCGAGCGCGACGAGCTGATCGCGCGCGAGACGTGGGAGGGGTTCGACACCCGGCATCGCAATCGGGCGGTAGGTTTCCAGCGGCGCATGTTCCTGGTGACCCGCCACCTGCTCCACCCGCCGCGGTATTTCAGCCGGACCGAGAAGAACGGGCTGTTCGACAAGGCCCACCTGCGGGCGGTCAAGCTGCCCAAGGTGCTGTTCCGCTACAAGGACATCCCGATGGCGGCGCTGGCGCCGAAGTGCACCCTGCCGGTGACGCCGCTGCTGGCGTTGGTCCCGCGACTCCAGATGACGCCCACCGAGGACCTGGCCGTCATCCTCAATTCGCGGTTCTTCCATTTCATCTGGCAGAAGGAAGCGCCCAAGGCGTCGGCACCGCCGGTCGAAGTGGCTGCCCGCCTGGCGGGATTCAAGGTGCCGATGCTGACCCAGAAGACCGGCGGCCCGTTCCGCGCCGCGCGTGACAAGCTGCTGGCCCTGGCGGCGGAGAACGCCGAGCGGCTGGTGGCGATGGATCAGATGCAGAAGATCGCCATCGCCAACAAGGTCGAGCTCGTCCCGCTGCGCGAGACCGAAGGCATCATCCGCGAGACCAACGTGCCGCGCGCCATCGGCGAAGTGGCGGACGTCAAGCGGCGCGGCCCGGTGGTCATCTTCCGGCGCGGCTCGACGATCGTGACCACGACGGAGGAGGCGGCGACGTATCTCGAGCTGTGGCTGCAGCACCGCTTCGACCAGTTGCGCGGGATGACCAAGGAGACGCTCGAGGAGTTCATCACCCTGCCCCGGACGACGGCGGACGTGGTGAAGGTGCTCCAGGGACGGGCCCGGATCGAGGCGGCGCTGGATAAGACCCAGACCCGCATCGAGGAGCTCCAGCGGGAGGCCGAGTCCCACCTCTACGACCTGTACGGCTTTACGCAAGCCGAACGCGACTTCCTGCGCGCCACCTGCCCCTGAGGGGCGCCGCCGCCGTGAGGCCCCCCCGCATCACCCTCGGCGTCGAAGAAGAGTACCAGCTGTGTGATCCGGCCACGGGGGCGCTCGTACCCGTGGTGGACCACTTGATGGCGGCCGCCCCGCCGCCGCTCCGGGCGCAGCTCGGCTACGAGCTCCTCCACACCATCGTCGAAGGCAACATCCCCATCGCCGAGGACGTCGAAGCGGCGCTGGCCAGCACGCGGGCGCTTCGCGCGGCGGTTCT
>JBHENR010000263.1:0-6108 GCA_046262555.1 Gemmatimonadota bacterium
CCGTCGCATAGTAGTTGGCCAGGGCGCGCACCGGGTCACTCGCCCAGTCCGCGCAGGCCGTGTCGATCGCCCGCCGCATAAGCGGCAGATGGTGGCCGTATTCGGCGAGAAAGACGCTCGCCCGGCCGCAGAAGATCCCGCTGTTCCAGAAGTGGTGGCCGTCCTGCCACAGCGTGCGCGCGGTGGCGGTATCGGGCTTTTCGCGAAACGTTTCGACCGCGAACGCCTCACCCGCCACCCGGCCGTGGGGGGCGCCCCGCTGGATGTAGCCGTAGCCGGTTTCCGGCCGGCTCGGCACGATGCCGAACAGCGCCAGCACCGGCTGCTCGGCCACCAGCCGGAAGGCGGTCGCGGCGCTGGCCCGGAAGGCGGCCGCGTCGCCGATAGCGTGGTCGGCCGGAAGCACGAGCAGGGCCGCCTCCGCGTCGCGGGCGTGGAGCAGCCCCGCGGCCAGTCCGATGGCGGGAGCGGTGTTGCGCGGTTCCGGCTCGCCGATGACGTGGGGGCGCGGGATCTCGGGGCACTCGACGGCGACCGCACGGGCGAGCAGCTCGCTGGTGATCACCAGCCGCTGCCCGGCGGGAACCAGGCCATCGAGCCGGTCGGCCGTCTCGCGCAGCATCGAGCGATCCGAGAGCAAGGGCAGCAGCTGTTTCGGACGCGCCGGCGTCGACGCCGGCCAGAACCGTTCGCCCGCCCCACCCGCCAGAATGACCGCGTGATTCACCCCGCCAACCTATCCCGCCACGTCGCGGCGTGACAGGGCCTCGATCTCGGCGCGCAGCGCCGCGTGCGCCGGCTCCGCGAGGCCCGGATCGGCGTCGGCCAGCGCGAACGCCGCGGCGCGGGCACGGGCAAGCAGATCCACATCGCGCGCGATGTCCGCGATCCGGAAGTCCGGCACGCCGTGCTGGCGGGTGCCGAACACGTCGCCCTGCCCGCGCCGGCGCAGGTCTTCCTCGGCGATTAAGAACCCGTCCTGCTGTGACGCCAGCACCGCCGTCCGCTCCTGCGCCTCGACGCCGGCGTCAGCCGAGATCAGCAGGAAGCAGAACGCCGGCTTGGCTCCCCTCCCGACCCGGCCCCGCAGCTGATGCAGCTGGGCGAGACCGAACCGCTCGGCATGCTCGACCACCAGACACGTCGCGTTGGGCACGTCCACCCCGACCTCGATGACGGTCGTCGCGACGAGGATGTCGACGTCGCCGGCGGCGAAGGCGCGCATCACGCGGTCCTTCTCCTCCCCCGCCAGCCGGCCATGGATGAGCGCCACGCGCGCCCCGGGAAAGCGCGCGGTCAGGGCTTCGAAGCCCGAGGTCGCGTCACGCAGATCGAGCGCGGCGGACTCCTCGACCAGCGGGTAGACCACGTACCCCTGGTCCCCGGCCGCGAGCCGATTCTCGAGCTCTCGATACAACCCCTCCCGCTCGTGCTCGCCGAGCACGCGGGTGGTGACGGGCAGCCGCCCCGGCGGCATCTCGTCGAGCCGCGACACGTCGAGGTCGCCATAAAACGTCAGCGCCAGCGAGCGGGGAATGGGTGTCGCCGTCATGACGAGCACGTGGGGGACGGCACCTTTCTTCGTCAGCGCGAGCCGCTGGGCGACGCCGAAGCGGTGCTGCTCATCGATGATCGCCAGACCCAGCCGATGGAACGCCACGCCTTCCTGGATCAGCGCGTGGGTGCCAACCGCGAAATGAATCGTTCCCGCCGCCAGGCCCGCCAGCAGCGGCGCCCGCGCGCGAGTAGAGATCCGCCCGGTGAGGAGAGCGACCTCGACCGGCGCGTCGCCCAGCAGGTCCGCGATCTTCCGCGCGTGCTGCTCGGCGAGGATCTCGGTCGGGGCCATCAACGCGCCCTGATAGCCGTTCTCGATCGCCCGCAACAGCGCCAGCAGCGCCACCACCGTCTTGCCGGACCCGACGTCGCCCTGGAGCAGCCGGTTCATCGGCCGCGTCACCTTGAGGTCGCGGAAGATCTCCGAGGTGACGCGGCGCTGGGCGCGGGTCAGCGCGAATGGCAGACTGCGCCCCACCCGCGGCACGAGCTCGCCCTCCTCCGCCATGGCGAGCCCCGCGTCCGGCCGCCGCCGGGCCACCGCCTTCAGCGCCAGGCGGAGCTCCCACCAGAAGAATTCCTCCCAGATGAAGCGGCGGCGGGCGGCGTCCCGGTCGCGCGGGGTCGCCGCGTAATGCAGGTCCGCCAGCGCGCGGCCCAGCGGCGGCAGACCCTGCTCGGCGCGGAGCGCGTCGGGCAGCGGATCGGCGACCGGACCGAGCCGCTCGAGCGCCGTCCGCGTCAGGCCGCGCAGCGTGCGCTGGGTCACGTTGCCGGTCAGCGGATAGATGGGCAAGAGGCCCGCCGTCCCGTCGGCGTCCGGCTCCTCCAGCTTTTCATACTCCGTCGGGGTGAGCTGCAGCCGGCCGCTGAACCGGGCGACGGTGCCGAGGATCTGCGCCCGGTCACCGCGGTGGAGCTGGTCGGCCACCCAGGGCTGATTGAACCAGATGACGGCGATCTCCCCGCTGGCATCCTCCAGCAGGGCGGTCACCAGCGTCCGGCGGTGGCCGAGCGCGCGGCGGATGACGGCCTGGATCGTCCCCTGCACGCAGGCGGTGGCCCCCGCCGTCAGGCTGCCGATCGGAGTCATGTCCCGGGCGTCGAAGTAGTCCCGCGGGTAATGGCGCAGCAGCTCGCCGATCGTTTCGATGCCGATCTTGGCGAAGTCCGCCGCACGGCGGGGACCCATTCCCGGCAGACGCTGGATTCCGCTGGCCAGCTCCAGCGCCGCGGCGGGCCGGGGCGCCGCGGTCAACGCAGCAGCCCTTCCGCGAACCGCTCCGGATCGAACGGCTCGAGATCGTCGGGGCCTTCGCCCAACCCGATGAACTTGACCGGCACGCCCAGCGCCTGGCTGACGGCGACCACCACGCCGCCGCGCGCGGTGCCGTCGAGCTTGCTGACGACCAGCCCGCTGACCGGCAGGCGGGCGGCGAACGCCTTGGCCTGCGCCAGCGCGTTCTGCCCCGTCGTCGCGTCGAGGCAGAGAAGGATCTCGTGGGGTGCGCCGGCCGCCCGGGAGCCGGCCACCCGCACGATCTTCTCGAGCTCCGCCATCAGATCGTGCCGGGTGTGGAGCCGGCCGGCGGTATCGGCCAGCACGATGGTCGAGCCGCGGCTGGTCGCGGCGTCCATCGCGTCGTAGATGACGGCGGCCGGGTCGCCCCGCGGCTGCCCCGTGACGACGGGCACGCCGAGCCGCTCGCCCCAGACGGTCACCTGCTCGATCGCCCCCGCCCGAAAGGTGTCGGCCGCGGCCAGCAGCACGCGCTCCCCCTCGCGCTCGAGGCGCCGCGCGAGCCGGGCCAGCGTCGTCGTCTTGCCGACGCCGTTGACGCCGACCAGGAGCACCACGGTCGGCGGGGATACGGCGCGGCGGAGCGCGCGCGACGCGCCGCCGGCCGCCAGCAACGCGATGATCCGCTCCTGCACGAGCTCCCGGAACGCGGCGTCGGTGGTCAGCCGGCCCTGCTTCGCCGCCAAGTCGACGGCCTCCACCAGGTGGAGCGTCGCCGGCACGCCGAAGTCGGCCGCCAGCAGCCGCTCCTCCAGCGTCTCGAGTGCGGCCGCGTCCACCCCGCGGACGAGCGCCGCGACGTCCATGAGGGCGACGTCCTTGATCCGCTGCCAGAGCCCGCGCCGGCCCCCGAAGGCGCGGTCGGACGCCGTCTGCCCGCCTAGCTTGTCAGCCATGCGGGAGCCGGTGGTATTTCTCTCCGATGTGCACCTGGGCGGCGCTTCCGCCGCGCTCGAAGCGGCCAAGGAGGCGGATCTGATCAGTTTCCTGGAGGAGCTTTCCGGCGACGCCACGCTGTATCTGCTGGGCGACATCTTCGAATTCTGGTTCGAGGACGGCGGGCCGCCGCCGGCTCGCTACGGCGCCGTCCTGCGCGCGCTGGGGCGCGTCACCGCGCGGGGGGCGCGGGTCGCGTTTCTGGGCGGGAATCACGACTTCTGGGCCCGAACCGGCGGCCGGCCGGGGTTCCTCGAGCAGGCCCTGGGCATCGAGCTGCTGACCGACCCCCACGAAGTGACCCATCAGGGGGTGCGGCTGCTGCTCACCCACGGCGACGCGCTGGGCGGGGCGCGCGGCGGCTATCGCGCCGTCCGCGGCGTGCTGCGGAGCCCGCTCGCGATTGCCGCCTTCCGCCGGCTGCCGCGCGCCGTCCGGCTCGGCCTGGCGGCGCGCACCTCCGCCACCAGCCGCACCCGCCATACCGGCCCGGCTCAAACGCGCCACCAGGACGCGCTCCGTGAGGCGGCCCGCGCGGTGCTCGCCACCAGCATCTGCGACGCGGTGATCGCGGGCCACATCCATGCCCCCGAGCGGGTGGAGCTGCCCGGGGGCGTCTACTGCAATCTCGGGGACTGGATCACCCACCGGACGTACGCCCGGCTGGACGGGGGCGCGCTGACGCTGGAGACGTATCGCCCCTCACGCCGTTCCCGCTGAGACCACCTCGACGCCGCCGATCCGTCCGCCGAGGAACCGCTGCCCCACCCGCAGAAACTGGTCCGGCAGATCGCTGACCAGGTAGCGGTAGGCGGGGTCCCCCCCTTCGCGGGCCAGACCTTTCGCCGTCAGCAGGTCGGCCACCTCGCGGGCGGTCTCCTCCGCCGAGTCGATCAAGCGCACCCCGTCGCCGAGGGCGTCGCCGATGACGGCCTTGAGCAGCGGGTAGTGGGTGCAGCCGAGAATCAGGGTGTCGATGGCGTCGGCGCGAAACGGCGCCAGGTAGTCGGCGGCGATCAACCGCGTGGCAGGGTGGTCGGTGAGGCCCTCCTCCGTCAGCGGGACGAATAGCGGGCAGGGGCGCGAAATGACGGTGAACGCCGGGGCGAGCGCGAGCAGCGCCTGCTCATAGGCCCCGCTGCCGATCGTTCCGTGGGTGCCGATGACGCCGATCCGGCCGCTCCGGGTGGCCGCGGCGGCGGCCCGGGCGCCGGGACCGACGACGCCCACGATCGGCAGGTCGAACCGCTCGCGCAGCGCCGGCAGGGCAAACGCGGTGGCCGTATTGCAGGCGACGACGATCGCCTTCACCGCGTGGCGCGTCAGCAGCTCGACGTTCTCGGTGGAGAAGCGCGTCACGGTGGCCTGCGACTTGGGACCGTACGGCACCCGCGCGGTGTCGCCGAAGTAGATCAGCGACTCGTTCGGCAGCCGCTCCATCAGCGCGTGCATCACGGTCAGCCCGCCGATGCCGGAGTCGAACACGCCGATCGGCTGGTCGCGCGCGGTCAGGGCGACCCCCAGCGCAGGGTGGCGCGCAGGCGGCCCGCCCACGGGTCGGCGCCCAGGCCGAGGGAGAGCGCCGCGGGGCCGTCCCGCAGCGGATCGAGCTGGGCCGCGACGTAGGCGTCCACCGCGGCGAAGATCACGCTGAGCGCCCCATAGGCGACGAAATCCTCGCGCCGCTCCTCGATCGAATCGATCTGATTGCGCAGAATGACCGCCTGGCTCGTCCGATTGAAGGCGGTCTCCGCTTCCAGCGGATCGATCGGAATGCTGTCGGGCAGGCTGGCGATGTAGGCCCGGCGTGCGGCCGTCAGCTCCTCCTCAACATCGAGCGCCTCCCGCTGCTTCAGATAGCCGGCGCCGAAGAAGCCGACCTCGGCCGCGGCGAAGAACACCGCCCGCCAGGGGTGGCCGGTGTGGAGCTGCCCCCAGCCGGGGATCGCAAAGGCGCGGAGCGCGGCGTTGCGCGGATTGCGCGGCAACCGGTCCTGATCCGGCACGGCCGCGAGCTCCCGCAACCCGTCCCCTTCCCGGAAGCGCGCGGCCAGCACCGCGATCGTGTCCGCCGGCGACTCGCCAAAGGCGAGCGAGTCGAGCGGAATGGGCTCGGCCGGGCGGATGACCGGGGGCAGCGAATCGCCCGGCGTCTCCTGCGCGCGCCCCAGGCGCGGCAGGAGAACTCCCCCCAGGACGAGCCCCACCACGATCGCGCGCCGCGTCATCGCACGTCAACGGTGTGGTAGCGGATCCAGTGGTTCTGATAGCCGGGCGCGGCGGGGTCGGGCGCGAGCGGCTGGGTGGCGCCCGCC
>JBHENR010000264.1:0-8224 GCA_046262555.1 Gemmatimonadota bacterium
CGCCGATGACGTCGCCTCCCGCCGCCGCGAGGTCGGGCAGGAGTCCCGCCGTGCCGGTGCCGAAGTGGAGGGTTGGCACCTGCGGCAGCGCGGCAAAGAGGCGCCGCATGTGGGGCTGCACCGCCTGGCGGTAATCGTGCGGGCTGAGGGCCCCGACCCAGGAGTCGAACACCTGGAGCGCCTGGGCGCCGGCCGCCGCCTGCGCGCCGAGATAGGCGATCGTCATGGTGGTCAGCCGGTCGAGCAGGTCATGCCAGAGCGCCGGGTCCCCGTGCAGCAGCGCCTTGGTTGCCGCAAAGGTTCGCGTCGGGCCGCCCTCCAGCAGGTACGACGCCAGCGTGAACGGCCCGCCGGCGAAGCCGATCAATGGCACTGGACTCGCGCGCCGGATCAGGCCGATCGCCGCCAGCAGCGGAGCGACGTGCGCGCCGGGCTCGAACGGGCGCAGCGCCGCCACGTCGGCGGCGGTCTGGAGCGGCGCATGGATCACCGGGCCCACGCCGGGCCGGATCTCGAACGCCACCCCCATTCCGGTCAGCGGCACGGTGATGTCGGCGAAAAGAATCGCCGCGTCGACCCCGTAACGGGTGACGGGCTGGAGCGTCACCTCGGCGCACACCTCGGGCCGGGCCACGATGTCCAACAACTCCAGTTGTTGCCGCACCCGGCGGAACTCCGGCAGCGCGCGGCCCGCCTGGCGCATGAACCAGACCGGCGTCACGTCGACCGGCTCCCGCCGGGAGGCCCGCAGGAACCGGTCGTTCACGCCAGCGCCTCCCGCGCCGCGGCGAGCGTGGCCTCGATCGCCGCGTCGTCGTGCCTCACGGTCAGGAACCAGGCCTCGAAGGGCGACGGCGGCAGCAGCACCCCACGCTCCAGCATCGCGTGGAAGAAGCGCGCGTAGGCCGCGCCATCACCGGCGCGGGCCTCGACGTAGTTGGTGGGGGCGCGGGGAGTGAAGAACACCGTCAGGAGCGAGGCGTAGCGGGCCACACTGAGCTGCCCCCGCCCGGCTCGCGAGAGCCCGTCGGCCAGTCGGGCCGCCCGCGTCTCCAGGCCGGCGTATAGGCCGGGGTCGGTGAGCCGCGCCAGCGCCGCCGCGCCGGCCGCCATCGCCAGGGGATTCCCCGACAACGTGCCCGCCTGATAGACCGGGCCTGCCGGCGCGACCAGCTCCATGACGTCCGCCCGGCCTCCGAAGGCGCCGACCGGCAGCCCGCCGCCGATGATCTTCCCCAGGCAGGTGAGGTCCGGGATGATGCCGGTCAGGCCCTGGACTCCGCCCGGTCCCACCCGGAAACCAGTGATTACCTCGTCGAATAGGAGCAGCGCCCCGTCGGCGGTGGTGATCTCCCGCAGCGCCTCGAGGAATCCCGGCGCCGGGGCCACGACCCCCATGTTCGCCGCCACCGGCTCGACCAGCACGGCGCTGATCGTGCCCGGCGCCGCGGCACAGGCGGCCCGCACCGCCGCCGCGTCGTTGTAGGGCAGGACGATGGTGTCACCGACGGCGCCCGGAGTAACACCCGCGCTGCCGGGCAGGCCCAGCGTCGCCACCCCCGAGCCGGCTTCGGCGAGGAGCGCGTCGCTGTGGCCGTGGTAGCAGCCCGCGAACTTGACCACCCGCGGGCGGCCCGTGAACGCCCGCGCCAGCCGCACCGCGCTCATCACCGCCTCGGTTCCGGAGCTGGTGAAGCGCAGCCGCTCGATGGCCGGAAAGGCGCCGCGAATCCGCTCGCCGAGCGCGACCTCGCCGGGCGTGGGCGCGCCGTAGCTGGTGCCGTTCGCGGCGGCCGCCTGGATCGCGGCCACGATCTCGGGGTCGGCGTGTCCCAGCAGGATCGCGCCCCACGAGGCGACGTAGTCGAGGTAGCGCCGGCCCTCGACGTCCCAGACCCAGGGACCTTCCGCGCGACAGATGAAGCGCGGCGTTCCCCCGACCGCCCCGTAGGCCCGCACCGGACTGTTGACGCCGCCCGGAAACAGGGCGCGGGCGCGCGCGAACCACTCGACGTTCGTCGTCACCCGTCGAGCAGCTCCAGGATCGCGTCCAGCGGCCGGTGGACGCCGACCAACTGCGGCGTGTCCCGCACCGTCGCGGCCCGGCCCTCGGTCGCCCGCAGCTCCTTCACCAGATCCTGGAACGCCGGCAGGTCGTTGGTCTCGTAGGCGACGATGAACTCCTGGTCGTCGAGCCCGTAGGAATACGCCAGGAGCTGCTGGATCATGGGATACTGTCGCCCCACCCGGATGTGTTCGGTCATCTGCCGCCGCCGGTCCTCCTCGGGCAGCAGGTACCAGGCGCTCGACTTCACGAACGGGTAGACGATGAGGTAGCGCGACCGGTCGCCGGTAAACATCGCCTGCTCCTGCGGGGTGCGTTCCTTGACGTAGCTCGACGGCCGCACCAGGCCGATCATCGAGTGCCGGACGGCGCACCAGCGGCCCAGGCCGCTCCGCAGGAGGCGCGCGGCGGATTCCTCGAGCGCTTCAAACGTCTCTCCCAGCCGCCAGAGCAACAGGTCCGCGTCGGCCCGGGTGCCGATCATCGAGTAGGTGTAGGTGGTCACGTCTTCCGAGGTTTCGCCCGCGGCGGCGAGGAGCGCCGCCCGGTCGCTCCGGCGATCGGCCTCGGCTTGCCGCCGCCAGGCGGGATCCACCGCCAGCGCGAGAACGTGGACGTAGCGCCGTTCGGTCATGCGGAGCCCTCCTGCCGCAGCCACGCGGCGGCGTCCTTTGCGAAGTAGGTGATCAGGATGTCGGCGCCGGCGCGCCGGATGGCGGTCAGCAGCTCGAGCGCCGCGGCCCGCTCGTCGAGCCAGCCCCGCTCCGCCGCCGCCTTCACCATCGCGTACTCCCCGCTCACGCTGTAGGCGGCGATGGGGGCGTCGAACGTGTCGGCCGCTTCCCGGATCACGTCCAGATACGCCAGCGCGGGCTTCACCATGATGATGTCGGCGCCTTCGTCGAGGTCGGCCGCGATTTCCCGCCGCGCCTCGCGCGCGTTGGCGGCGTCCATCTGATAGCCGCGCCGGTCGCCGGTAGATGGCGCGGAGTCCGCCGCCTCCCGGAAGGGCCCGAAGAACGCCGAGGCGTACTTGGCGGAGTACCCCATGATGGCGACCTCGTCGTGATCCTCGGCATCGAGCCCCGCGCGAAGGGCCGCGACCTGGCCGTCCATCATGGCGCTCGGCGCCACGATGTCCGCCCCGGCCGCGGCGTACGCCGCGGCGGCGCGGGCAAGGAGCGGCAGGGTCGCGTCGTTGTCGACCCCGGTCCCAGCCAGCACGCCGCAGTGGCCGTGGTCGGTGTAGGCGCAGAGGCAGACGTCGGCGGCCAGGACCAGGCCGGTGCTGGCGGCGCGGAGCGCCGCGAGCGCGGCCGCAACCGGGCCGCGGGCGTCCCAGGCGCCGCTCCCCTCCCCGTCCTTCGACTCCGGGAGACCGAAGAGGAGCACGCCGCCGAGGCCCCGCTCGGCCAGCTCGGCCGCCTCCCGTACCACTTCGTCCGGCGAGAAGCGCAGCTGGCCCGGCAGCGCGGCGATCGGCTCGCGCACGCCGCGCCCGGAGCGCACGAACAGGGGCTGGATGAGGTGCGCCGGGTCGAGTCCCGTTTCCCGCACCAGAGCCCGGAGCGCGGGGGTGCGCCGCAGTCGCCGCGATCGTTGAAACGGAAACGGTATCACGAAGCTTTCCTCCCTTGGAGGGCGCGGACGAGTCCCGCCGGCGTCCGTTCGGCGGCGATCGCGGCGACCTCCAGGCCCGCCGCCTGGGCGGCCCGAGCCGTCGCGGGACCGAGGCAGATGATGCGCGCGCCGGCCGCGGCGCGTACCGGATTGCCCGTCAGGCGCGCAAAGCCGCGGACGGTCGATCCGCTGGTGAAGACGATCGCCTCGACGCCGCCGGCGAGGGCTGCCGCGAGCGGGGCGCGGGACGCGTCCGGCCCTTCGAGCGTCTCATAGGCGAGGACGGCCTCGATGACGGCCCCGCGCGCGGCGAGGGCCGCGGGCAGGTCTGACCCCGCCCCCGCCGCGCGCGGCAGCAGCACCTGGCGCCCGGAAAGGTCTCCCAACCCCGCCGCGATCGCCGCGCCCGTCTGCTCCGGCGGGACGAACGCCACGCCGATACCGGCCCGCTCGAGCGTCCGTTGCGTGCGGGGACCCACGGCCGCCCACCGCGGGCGGCCCGGCACCGGTACGCCGAGTGCGCGGGCGCGGGCGACGACGCCATCCGCCCCGTTGGCGCTCGTCACGACCACCCAGGAAAATGCATCCAGCCGCCCCAACGCGGCGTCGAGCGGCCCGCCGGCGGGAACGGGCTGAATCGTGATCATCGGCACGGCGAGAGGCTCCCACCCCCGCTCGCGCAGCGCCAGGCAGAGCGCGTCGCCGCGCGAGCCGGTGACGAGCGCGCGGGTCACGCCCGCACCTCGCTCGCCAGGCGGCCGGCGCCTCGCGACAGGAGCCGCTCCGCGGCGCGATCGCCCAGGGCCGCCGGCTCGGCGATCGTCCCGACCAGCCGCTCCCGGATCAGCTCGCCACCGTCCGGCTCGAGCGCCGCCGCATCGAGACCGAGGCTGGGTCCCTCGACCGTGGCCAGGGCGGCAAACGGCGCCCGGCAGCCGCCGCCCATGCCGCGCAGGAACGCACGCTCCGCTTCGACCGCCGCCCGGGTCGGCGCATGGTCGAGCGCCCCCACCACCTCCCGTCGCGGGTCTCCCGCGCGCAATTGGATCGCGAGGGCGCCCTGCCCGACTGCTGACAGCATGACGGCCGGCGCCAGCCGCTCCACGATCCGGTCCGCCAGCCCAAGTCGATCGAGGCCCGCCGCCGCCAGGACCAGCGCGTCGCAGGCGCCCGCGTCGAGTTGCCGGAGGCGGGAATCCACATTGCCATGAATCGGCACGATTTCCAGGTCGCCTCGCCGGTGGAGGAGAAAGGCGCGCCGGCGCGGGCTCTCGGTGCCCACCCGGGCGCCCTCCGGGAGCGCCTCGAGCGCGGCGCCGGAGCGGCTGACGAGCGCGTCCCGGGGATCGGCGCGGACCGGGTAGGCGACAATCTCGACGCCGGGCGAAGCATCCGTCGGCAGGTCCTTGGCGCTATGGACCGCCAGGTCGATGGCGTCGGCGGCCAGCGCCCGCTCGAGCTCGGTGACGAAGGCGCCGCGGGCGAGCGGCCAGGACGCATCCCGCGCCGCGGTGTCGCCGGTCGTCTTGATGGTGACGATCTCCACCTCCACACCCCGCGCCGCCAGCGCCGCGGCGACCAGTTGGGTCTGCGCCAGAGCGAGCGCGCTCCCCCGCGTGCCAAGGCGAAGCCCACCGGTTCCGGTCATGGCGCGGCCGGGCCGTCGTCGCCGTTGCCGTTCGGCTCCAGCGCGAACAGATCCTGAGCCAGCGTCAGGTAGGACTCGCCCCCACGGGCGGCCCCATCCCGCAGCTGTCGCATCGGATGGTGCAGCAGCTTGCGCAGCAGGCGGCGGCCGAACACCCGGGCCGCGCCCGCTTCCCCCGCCGGCAGCAGCGCCAGCTCCCGCTCGAGGATGGCATCGGCCCGCGCCTGCAGCGCCCGGATGAGCGGGACCGCCGCGCGCCCCTCGCTCCACGCCAGATAGTCGGCCGTCGCCTGCTCCACCAGCGCTTCGGCGGCGGCGATCGCCTCGGGGGCTACCGCGGCGGACCCCCACTCGCGGAGATCATCCAGATCGAACAGCCGGACCCCCGGAATCGTCCGCGCGTCGGCGGCGACGTCGCGGGGCACCGCGATGTCGATCATCACCAGCGGCCGGCCCGGCCGCGCGGCCGCGGCCGCGGCGACCCGCGCGCGGCTGAAGACGGGCTCCTGGGCGGCGGTACAGGTGATGACGATGTCCGCCGCCACCAACAGATCATCCAGCGCGTCGAACGGCGCGGGGCGGCCACCGACCGCTTCCGCCAGCGCGGCCGCGGCGTCACCCGAGCGGTTCGTCACCGTGACCGACGTGGCGCCGGCCCTCAGCAGGGTGCGGGCGGTCAACCCGCCGAGCTTGCCGGTGCCGACGATGAGCAGCGCGCGGCCCGCGAGATCCCCGAACACCAGCCGGGCGACGCCGGCGGCGACCTTGGGCACCGAGGGGAGCCCCCGGCCGAGAGCGGTTTCGGCCCGCACCCGGCGCCCCAGCGTGAGGGCCCGCCGGACGAGCTCGTCGAGCTGGGGGCCCAGCGTTCCGGCGGCCCGCGCGTCGGCCATCGCGCGCCGGATCTGGCCCAGGATCTGGGGTTCCCCCAGCACCATCGAGTCGAGTCCCGCCGCGACCCCGCAGAGATGGCGGACGGCCGCGGGACCGGTCAGGGCGAAGAGCCCGGCGGCCGGTGGACCGGCGGCCTGCAACAGGTCGCCGGTCAGCCGCTCCACCGCGCCGATACCGTACAGCTCGGTCCGATTGCAGGTGACGAGCAGGAACGCCTCGCCGTCCGACCCGGCGAGCAGCGCGCGCGCGACCGGCGCGGGGAACGCAAACCGTTCGCGCTCCCCGAGCGGTGCCGTGCGATGGCTGATGCCGATGACGTGAATGGGCTGCGGGCTCATGAGTGGCGGGGCGGACGGGACTCGAACCCGCGACCTCCGACGTGACAGGCCGGCGTTCTAACCAACTGAACTACCGCCCCGCGCCATCCAGTAAACGATGAGGTTCGAGAGGAACGCCGTCTGGTCGGCCCGTCGTTCCCGATGCAGAGAGGGGCGGAAGGTATGGGCGGCGCCGAGCGCCGTCAAACCGTCGCGCGGGACGTTTTCGACGGCGCCGGAGCGCCTTGACGCCCCCTCCGCTCGCCAGTAGCGTAACCCCGTCGTCCTCCCCGGAGACCCCGCGCCCGGAGCGGGAGCCGCGTCCCTCCAGACTCGAGTCGCGATGCGCCGTCGAACCGCTGCCCGCGGGCTCCTGCCCGCCCTGCTCCTGCTGGCGCTCGTCGGCTGCGACGCGAGCCAGTACGTCACGCTCAGCCCGGCCTCGGACTTCGCGGAAAAGATTCTCAGCCTCTACGCCAACCTCTGGTGGTGGACGCTGGGGATCTTCCTGGTGGTGGAGGCGCTGCTTATCTTCGCGCTGCTGCGCTTCCGCCGGAAGGCCGACGACACCGGCGTGCCGGACCAGGTCCATGGCCACTCCGCGCTGGAAATCAGCTGGACGCTGCTGCCGGCGGCGATTCTGTTCTTCATCGCCATCCCGACCGTCCGCACCATTTTCGACACCCAGGCCGCGCCCGCGGCCGAGGCCAATGCGCTCGAGGTGACGGTGATCGGGCACCAGTGGTGGTGGGAGTTCGAGTACCCGGCGCTCGGGTTCTCGGTCGCGAACGAGCTCCACCTGCCGCGCGGCCGGACCGTCAACCTGACGCTGCGGTCGGCCGACGTCATTCACTCCTTCTGGATCCCCCGGCTGGGTGGCAAGCGCGATCTCAATCCGGGCCACGAGAACCAGATGGCATTCACGCCCAACTCGGTCGGCATCTTCGATGGCCAGTGCGCCGAGTTCTGCGGCATGTCGCATGCCAACATGCGGATGCGGGTGGTCGTGGACGAACCGGCGGTGTTCGCCGCCTGGTCGGCCGCCCGCCAGACCCCCGCCCCGGCGGACTCGGCTGGACTCCAGACGTTCCTCGTCTCGGGGTGCGCCGCCTGCCACGCCATCGCCGGCACGCCGGCCCAGGGCAAGGTGGGCCCCAACCTCTCGGGGCTCGGCGGGCGCTCCACCCTGGCGGCCGGCATGCTGCCCAACACCCCGGCCCACCTCGCCGGCTGGCTCCGCGACCCCGACAGCATGAAGCCCGGCGCGCTGATGCCCGACCTGAATCTCAACGAAGCGCGGATCGACTCGCTGGTCACGTTCCTGGAGAGCCTCAAGTGAGCGCGACGCACTCCCTCTACGGCGGCGGCATCGGCTCGTGGCTCACCACGGTGGACCACAAACGGATCGGTATCCTGTACGGCGTCTGCGCGTTCGTCTACTTCGTCGTCGGCGGGGTCGAGGCGCTGCTGATCCGGCTCCAGCTGGCGGCGCCCGAGGGCACGGTCGTGGGGGCCGAGACGTTCAACCAGCTCTTTACCATGCATGGGACGACGATGGTGTTCCTCGTCCTCATGCCGCTCGCCGCGGCGCTGTTCAACTATCTGATTCCGCTCATGATCGGAGCCCGCGACGTGGCGTTCCCGCGGCTCAACGCCTTTTCCTTCTGGACGTTCTTCTTC
>JBHENR010000265.1:0-7595 GCA_046262555.1 Gemmatimonadota bacterium
GTGCTGGGAGGAATCGCGTTCTGGGGGGTGGCGATCGCCAATCTGCTGGCGGCCGCCGGCATGGCGGCCTACCTCTGGTACCGCCACCCGCGGATCCTGGTGTACTTCAACCGGATCTGGGACGAGGATTAGGTCTCAGGCGAGCCGGGGAGGATGCATGAAGAAAGTTGCGCTGGCTAAACTGAAGGACGACTTGTCCAGATTTCTGCGACTGGCTGAAAAGGAGGAGGTCGTGATTACGCGACACGGCCGGCCCGCGGGGATCCTGATCGGATTCGAATCAGAGGATGATTGGTTCGACTACCAGCTCGAGCACGATCCGCGTTTTCTGCGCCGCGTTGAGGCAGCACGTCAGAGCCTCCACTCCGGCCGCGGCATTCGGCTCGAGGATGCGCCTGACTAGGAGCCGGTCGCCTCGATCTCGAGCAGGATGCGGATGTCGTCGCCGACGAGCCAGCCGCCCGTCTCGATCGCCCGGTTCCAGACCAGACCGTAGTCCTTGCGATTGATCTCGGTCTCGGCCTCGAACCCGATGGCCACCGCGCCCCCTCCCGTCCTCCCCGTCCCCACCAGCTCGACCTCGAGCACCACCGGCCTGGTCACGCCCCGGATCGTGAGGTCGCCATGGACGGCGAAGTCCTCATCGCCCGTCTTGACCACCCGCCGGCTGGCGAAGGTGATGGTCGGAAACGAGTCGGCGAAGAAAAAGTCCTCCGACCGGAGGTGGGTGTCCCGGCGCTCGTTGTCGGTATCCACGCTGGCGACGTCGATCGTAGCGGTGACGGTGGTCGCCGCCGGCCGCGCCGGATCGTAGCTGAAGGTGCCGGCGAAGCGGTTGAACTGGCCGGTCACGGTGGCGAGGCCGAGGTGGCGCACCTTGAACTGCACCGTGCTGTGCTCGGGGTCGATCTGATAGACGACGGGCTCGACCGCCGGGGCCCAGAGGGCCGGGGCATAGCCGCTGGCGACGAGGAGGCAGAGGCCGGCGAGTGCGCAGGCGACACAATGGAACGAACGCATGGGGATCACTCCTCGAGGATGGTCAGGCGCCACCGCCGCGGCCGGGGAGTTCAATCCCGCAGGCCCAGCACCCGCCGCAGATTCCAGAGGTACACCAGGAGGACCAGGGCGAGGAGGAGGAACACCACTCCCAGCATCCACCCCGCCGGGCCGGCCCCGGCCACCGGGTGAACCAGCATCCAGACCCCGAAGCCGGCGCAGAAGACGATGCCGATCGAGATCAGCACGCGGTGGAACGGGATCAGCGACGAGCCGGCCATCAGGCGTCGGCGTCCGCCGACATGTCGGAGGCTGCCCCGCGGCGACGGAGCACGAGCACCAGCACGCCGAGGCCGATGGCGAGCGGGACGCCCACCATCAGGAGGGCGGCCCAGAGCATCCCCTCCATGAGTCCGTGATTCAGAGCCCCTCCATCAACACCGTCGCGGCGAGCAGGATCGCGAACGGCAGCGGGGCGATCACCATCAGCACCAGCCGCGGGGGCTCGAACTTCAGGTGCATGTAGTACATCGCCACCAGCGCCGCCTTCCACAGCGCCAGAAACAGCAGCGCGACCACGAGGATCGTCTTGGGCATGCTGGAGACGAACGCGACCAGCACCTCGCCCACCGTCAGCAGCAGCAGCCATAACCAGACCGTGTAGTAGCTCGGCTTCTTTCCTGCCGTCGCCGTGTGCGCCATCGCTCCCTCCCTCAGACGAGGTAGACGATCGTGAACAGGATGATCCACACCAGGTCCACGAAGTGCCAGTACAGGCCCAGAATTTCAATCGGGCCGTGGTTCGCCTGGGTGTAGCGCCCCCGGAACGCCATCACGGTGGTGAAGATCATCGCCAGCACGCCCACCGTGACGTGGGCGCCATGAAAGCCGGTCATGGTGAAGAACGTCGAGCCGTACAGGGGGCCGCCCTCGGCCGCGTACCTCGCCACGTTGGGAACGAACCCTTCCTCGATGAGCTTCATGTACTCGATCACCTGGATCCCGACGAAGGTCGCGCCCAGCACCACGGTGGCGATCAGCCACTTCCGGAGCCCCGACTGATCCCCCTCCTCGATGGCGGCGAAAGCCTTCACCATCGTCACGCTGCTGCAGATCAGAATGAAGGTGTTGATTCCCGTCAGCGGGACGTTCAGCACCTCGTTGGGCGCCGCCCACTGTTCCGGGCTGGCAAACCGGAGCACGATGTAGGCGCCGATCAGGCCGCTGAAAAACATCACTTCGGAGAGGAGGAAGACCCACATCCCCAACTTCAGGTTGTAGACCCGCATCCCCTCCATGGCGGCGGGAGTGCCGGGCGCCGGCATCACTGCGGCGTGGCTGGAGGTCATCGGGATGCCTCCCTGGCGCCGGCGACGGAATGATCAGGCGCGCGGTGGCTGTCTGGCGGCTCGGATTGGGGCCAGTAGTCGGCGTCCTGCCCGGGTGCGCTGTACTCGTAGGGGCCCCGGTACACGGTGGGGAGGGCGGCGAAATTGCCGTGCGGGGGAGGCGACGGCAGCGTCCACTCGAGCGAATTGGCGTTCCACGGGTTGTCGGCGGCGCGCTTCCCCCGCGCCAGCGTCCAGAACA
The DNA here is from genome assembly GCA_046262555.1 of Gemmatimonadota bacterium. Classification (GTDB taxonomy): domain Bacteria; phylum Gemmatimonadota; class Gemmatimonadetes; order JACCXV01; family JAHWKZ01; genus JBHENR01. The sequence continues at coordinate 2,590 of JBHENR010000265.1, forward strand.
GGTTGACCATGAAGACGATCTGGGCCGCGCCCAGCGCGAACGCGCAGATCGTGATGAACGTGTTCATCGGCTGGAGCGGCGCCAGGTACTCGTACTGATTCGGATCGTACAGCCGCCGCATCATGCCCCCGAGCCCGAGATTGTGCATCGGGAAGAACACCAGGTTGTAGGTCACGAACGTCAGCCCGAAATGGATCTTCCCCAGCGTCTCGTTCAACTGCCGGCCGAAGAACTTGGGGAACCAGAAGTAGATGCCGGCGAAGATGCCGAAGAGGCTCCCGCCGAACAGCACGTAGTGGAGGTGGGCGACGATGAAGTAGGTGTCGTGGATGAAGATGTCCACCGGCGTGGACGCCATGAAGATGCCGGAGAGCCCGCCGATGACGAACATCGACACGAACGCCAGCGCATTCAGCATCGGCGTGTGGAAGTGGATGTCCCCCTGCCACAGGGTGCCCAGCCAGTTGAACACCTTGATCGCGGAAGGCACGGCGATCACCATCGTCGAGAACATGAAGCTGGTTCCCAGCATCGGATTCATGCCGCTCTGGAACATGTGGTGGCCCCAGACGATCCATCCCAGGAACGCGATCGCGCCGATCGCCCCGACCATCGCGGTGTAGCCGAAGACGGGCTTCCGCGCGCCGTTGGCCAGCACCTCGGAGACGACGCCCATGCTGGGCAGGATCAGGATGTAGACCTCGGGATGGCCGAAGTACCAGAACATGTGCTGCCACAACAGCGGCTCGCCCCCGGTCGCCGGCAGGAAGAAGGTCGTGCCGAGCGTCTGGTCGAACAGCAGCAGGATCAGCGCTCCGGTGAGGACCGGGATCGCCAGCAGGACCAGGATGGAGGTGATGAACAGCGCCCAGACCGGCAGCGGCAGCCGCAGCCAGTGCATGCCCGGCGCGCGCATGTTGACGATGGTGGTGATGTAGTTGACGGCGCCAATGAGCGACGAGGCACCCAGGATGATCAGGCTCAGGCACCACAGCTCCTGGCCGGTCGAAACGCCGCTGTACTCGGCCACCGCCGAAAGCGGCGCGTAGGCGGTCCAGCCGGCGCCGGACGCGCCGCCGGTGACGAAGAAGCTCGCCAGCATGATGATCCCGGCCGGAACAGCGGTCCAGAAGGACATCATGTTGAGCCGCGGAAACGCCATGTCGGACGCCCCCACGTGGAGCGGAATCAGCCAGTTGCCGAACACGCCGACCAGGAGCGGCATGATGGCGAAGAAGATCATGAACGTCCCGTGCATGGTGACCAGGGAGTTGTAGAACTCCGGCAACAGGATGCCGCCCGGGGCCATCGCCTCGGGCAGGATGCCGCCGCCCGGCATCGGCTGACCGGGGAACCCGAGCTGCCAGCGGATCGTCATCGCCAGCAGCCCCCCGACCAGCAGGAAGAACAGGCTCAGGAAGAGGAACTGGCAGCCGATCACCTTATGGTCGGTGGAAAATACGTACTTGCGGATAAAGGAGCGGGTGTCCGGGTGGCCGGGCTCGGCCCAGTGCTGCACCGTCACGTGCGGCGGCGGACTCGTCGTCGCGTGGCTCATGCGCGGTCGGCCCCTCCGTGGCCGGTGTGCGTGGCGTCGTGGGTATCATGGGCGGCGGCGGAGTCCGCCGCGGCTCCGGTCGCCGGCGGCGGGGCGGCCGGCGCGGCGCCGGCCCCCTCCTCCGTCATCCAGGTCTGATAGTCGGCGGTCGTATGGACCGTCACCGATCCCCGCATCCGGTAGTGGCCGAGGCCGCACAGCTCGGCGCAGCCGAGGGCGTACTGGCCCGCGGTCGTCGCCTCGAACCAGACCGGGATCACCATCCCGGGGACGGCATCCTGCTTGACGCGGAACTGGGGCAGGAAGAAGGAGTGGATGACGTCCTCCGACCCGAGCGCGATCACCACCGCCCGGTCCACCGGCAGGTGCAGCTGGTTCCGGACCACGAAGTCATCCGGCGTGTCGAGTCGCTCGTCGGGTCCGGGGTAGGTGACGTTCCATTCGAACTGCTTCGCCATGACCCGCATCGGCAGGGCGTTCTGGGGCGCCCCGCGGGCCGGGTCCTTGACCCGCAGCCAGACGCCGCTGCTCATCGCCGCCAGGAACAGCACGAGGACGAACGGCACCGTCGTCCAGATGATCTCCGCGCGCTTGCTGCCGTGGGTGTAGGTCGCGCGGCGCCCCTCGCGATGGCGATACTTGATGAGGAAGACGATCAGCGCGAGCTCCACCAGCACGAAGACCGCGCCCGTCACCCAGAGGATCAGGTAATACAGCCCGTCGATCTCCGCCCCGAAGGTCGAGACGGGCTGGTCCGGCATGAGCCAGCTCCAGTTCATCGCGTGTGCAGAACCAGCGGCTCACCCAGCGGCACGTGGGCGCCGGCCGCCGCGGCAGTGAAGGTGAAGCTCGCCGTGCCGGTCTCCTTGGCGCCGACCGTCACGGTCGCCGTCTGGGTGCCGTACGCCTCATGCCACGCCTCGAGGGTGTAAGTCCCGGGCGGAAGATTCGCCAGCGTGAACGTGCCGTCGGTGGCCGTCACGGCGGCGTAGGGGTGCTCCTGCACGCCGATGTACGCCTCCATCCAGCCGTGGACGTCGCATTTCACCGGGATCATCACCTCGGCGGTCGAGAACTCCTTCTCGGTCTCCATTTCGACCGGCTGGCTCACGTTGAAGCTGGGATTCGCCGTCGGCGACGTATGGATGTTGTGGAGGATCCCGTCGCTGTTCTTGATGATGAGCGGCTGGCCGGTCTGGATCGCCAGCACCCGCGGCGTGTAGAGACAGCCATCCTGGTCGATCTCCACGCCCTCCGAGGGGGTCGGGAACGCCCGGTCTCCGAGGCCATCCTTCACGTAGACGTACACATTGCCCAGCATGCCATCGGTGACGACGGCGACCGGCTGGGTCGCGCCGCCGGCGTGCTTGTCGGCGCAGGTGGGCTCTTCGCTCATGTCGATCGTCTCGGGCGCCGGGGCCGTCCCTTCGAACGACACCGTGCCGGTGATCGTCGCCGCGCTGTCGGGATGGACCGCGGGAGCGGCGGTCTCGGCCGCCTCGTCCGAGGGGCCGCCCTCTTCGGTTCCGCCGCCGCAGGCGAGCGCCAGCGCCAGCGCGGGCAGCAGCGTCAGCAGGCCAGTCCGTGATCTCTGCATCATGGGGAGTCGTTCTCCTTGGCTCGGGTCGGAGGTGCATTCGCGCGACCGGCTGCCCGCCGCTGCGCCCGCGTGACGACCATCACCCCGAGGGCGGCGGTCAACAGCGTGGCGAGGATCGGCGCGACGTAGACGGTCTTCGCGGTCGGTTGATCGAGGTACAGAAAATACCAGCTGCTGATCGCTCCCTGCGTGCCGCTCTCGCCATTGGAGCCATCCCAGGCGAACAGCGCCATCGGGATCGCCCGCCCCGGCTCGAAGACGAGCCGCTCGGTAGAGTCCCCGGCCGCCAGCGGCCGCCGGATGACGAGCTGCCACTGGCCCTGGTCGTACGCCGCGGACACGGTCAGGGAGCCGGCGCCGGGGAGCGGAGTGGTCTGGCCCAGCCCGCGGCCGAGCGCCTCGCGGGCCCCGTCCGGCGCGCTGGCCCACTCCCAGAGATACACCGCCTCCTTCGCGTTGCCCAGGAGGAAATAGGGCCGCTCCATTCCGTCGGTGAGCCGCTGCGGGAACTGGACCACCAGCCGGTCCGGCAGGCTCGCGCCCGCGCCCGTCGCGACCGGCGCGGCCAGCGTGTCCCCCGCCGTGACGGTGGCGCCAGTCGTGTCGGCGGCCGGCCCCGCGCCCGGCGCCGCCAGCTCGGGCGCCATCAGGGCGGCGACGCGCCCCCCCCATTCCCCCCACTCGGAATCCGGGCTCTTCGACGGATCGTGCCAGGTCAACCGCAGCGCCACCTCGCGGCCATTGTGGAGCGCCTGCACCCAGACCCCGTCGACGGTCGGCGCGAACCATCGCGGCCGGGCGATGATCTGCCCGACGAGCGGCACATAATACCGCTCGGCGCCAGCCCAGGCCGCGTCGCCGGGAGCCGCCGGCAGCTCGCCCTCTACTCGCGCGGCCCGGACGACCTCGCGCACTTCGGGCGGCTTCTCAGGCGCCAGGCTCCGGACGTAGTGGGCCACGTTCCACAGCTGCTCCTCGGTCACCACCTCCGCGTCGACCAGGTCGGCAAAGGAGGGCATCGGTGTGCCGCTGAGGCCGGTCAGCAGTCGGGTGTAGATCGCTTCCACCGACCCGCCGCCGTTGAACAGCCAGTTCTCGGTCAGGTCGGCGGCACGGACGGGATGATCGTCCTCGTCCTCCAGTGTCGGAGCCGAGGGGCCGTCTCCGCGACCGGCTTGGCCGTGACACTTCCAGCATTCGATCTTCTCATAGGTCGCCCGGCCCTCGGCGAGCGCCTCTTCGCTGACGCCGGGAACGTCGCCGACCGTGACGGCCGCGGGTGGCTCCTGACTGGCGAAGAACGGCGAGAACGTCTTGAGGTATTCGACGAGCCCCTCCATCTCGGCGCCGGAGAGCGTCTGCTTCCAGCCCGGCATGGCGGTGCCGGGCATCCCGCCCGCGATCACCGCCAGGATATCGCTGTCGAGCGGCAGCGCGCCGCTCGGCGTCGAACGGATCTGATAGAGGCCGGTGGTGAAGTCGCGCGGGCGCGGCAGCATGTAGCGGGCGGCCGGACCGTCGCCCGCGCCGTCGTCGCCGTGACAGCCGGCGCACCAGCGGGCGTAGGTCTGCCTGGCGCCGCCAGCGCCCGCCTCGACATCCGGCGTCTCCTGCGCCCCCAGCGGCCGCGCGGCGAGGATGCCGGCCGCGGTCAGCGCCGCGACCAGTGCGACGGCCGCCAGGCGGCTCAATGCTCCTCCTCGCCGGCCTCGGCCCACGTCCGCGGGGTGGCGCCGGTCTGCTCATAGAGGAAGATGATGACGGCCCAGATCTCATCGGCGGTCAGGTACTCCTCCCAGGCCGGCATCGCCGAGTTCCAGGGCGTGCCCTCGTTGGGGAGGCCGGGTC
>JBHENR010000266.1:0-2666 GCA_046262555.1 Gemmatimonadota bacterium
CGTCCTCGAAGACGACGTAGACGTACGCGCGGCCGAACTGGCTGACGCCGCGGACGAACTTGGTGCGCGGCACCTTGAGCATCTCGGTCGAGAGCGGGTAGGTGACCTGATCCTCGATCGTCTGCGGCGCCTGGCCCTCCCAGTCGGCGGTGATGATCACCTGGACATCGGAGAGGTCCGGGATCGCGTCCACTGGCGTGCGGAGCATCGCCCACAGGCCGGCGACCGCCAGCGCGCCCGTCCCGAGGAGGACAAACCCGCGGTTGTGGACCGACCACGCGATGACGCGGCGCAGCACGGCTACCGGTCCCCGGCGTTCATCTGGGCCATCATGGCGCGCATGACCTCGGCCAGGTTCGATTCGCTGTCGAGCAGGAACTGCGCGCTGGTGACGACGCGCTGGCCCGGCTCGAGCCCCGCCACCACCTCCACGTGTTCGCCGGCCGCGGCACCGAGCGTGAGCTCGTGGGGCATGAGCTCGCCGCCGCCCATGGCGACGAACGCGATCGCCTGCTCGCCCGTCTGCAGGACGGCCGACCGCGGCACGGTCAGCACCGCGCCGAGCGGCACTGTCAGCCGCACGGTGGCGTACATGCCGGGCTTGAGGCGGCCGCCTGGATTCGGCAGGGCGATCCGGGCCTGGAGCGAGCGCGAATCCGGCCGGAGCGTCGGGGCCACGTACTCGACCGTGCCGCCGAAGGTGCGGCCGGGGTACGCGGCGAGCTCGATCGCGGCCGGCATGCCAGCCTGAACCAGTCCGCCATCGGCTTCGAAGAGCTCGGCCTCGATCCAGACGCGCGAGAGATCGGCGATCAGGTAGAGGTTGTCCCCCGCGTGGATCGCCTGGCCCGAGAGGACGCGCTTCTCCATCACGATACCGGAGACGGGCGCATGCAGGGTCAGCGTCCGCTGCACCTGACCGGTCCGGAGGACGCGCCGGATCTGATCCTCCGAGATGTCCCAGTTGCGGAGCCGGCGGCGGGCGGCGGCGAGCAGGTCCGCGCCGTCAGCCGCGACCCCTTCCACCGCGCTCTCGCCGACGTGCATCTGCAGGCGGGCGGCCAGCAGGAGCTCCTCCTGGGCCGAGACCAGCTCGGGCGAATACACCTCGAGCAGCGGCTGGCCGCGGCTGACCGGCTGGCCGGTGAAATTCACGTAGAGGCGCTCGACGTAGCCGCCGAACCGGGGCGTCACCGAGGCCATCCGCGTCTCGTCATAGCTGACGACTCCCACCGTCCGGATCGTCTTCTCGAGCGGCCGGACCGCGGCCGTCCCGAACGTGACGCCGAACGTGCGGAGCTGGTCCGACGTGAGGCGGATCGTGCCGCTCTCGCCCATTCCCGCGTCCATCGCTGGATCCATCGCCATGCCGGGGTCCATATCCATGCCGGGCATCGCGCCGGCGGGGGCGCGCTCCCGCACCCCGTCCGTCGCGGCGGCGTCCCGATCGTCGCGGCCGCGGAGAACGAACCACAGGCCGGCGAGCACGACGACGCCGACCGCCGCCAAGGCGATCCACCCGGAGCGCGTTACCCGGTCGCCCATCACAGGACCTCCGTGCCGGCGATACGTTCGAGCTCGGCCAGGTCGCGGGCGAAATCGGCCAGCAACCGGTCATAATCGAGGTCGTGCCGGAACAGCGTCACCTGACTGTTGAGGAGCGTCAGGAAGTCCACGCGGTCAACCGGATAGCCGGCCAACGCGGACTCGAACGCGGCGTGGGCCTGGGGCAGAATCCCCTCGCGGAAGAGGGCGATCTGCTGGCGGGTCCGGACGAGCCCGGCATGGAGCGCGGCCACCTGCGCCTGGAGGTCGTTCTGGCGCGCGTCCCGCGCGGCCTCGAGCTGCCGCAGCTCGGCCGCCGCCGCCGCCGTCAGCGCGTCCTGCTTGCGACCCCGGAAGAGCGGGAGCGGCACCGACGCCATCAGCGTGAGCATGTCCGGGCGGCCGCTCCGCTGGCCGTAGCCCGCCGAGACGTCGAGGTCCGGCAGCGCGGCCTTATTCGCCAGCGCCGCCCGCTGGCGCTGGGATTCGACCCGCGCGGCCGCCGCGCGAAGCTCCGGGCTGTGGTCCGCCGCCAGGCGCTGGAGGGCGTCGCGCCCCGGAAGCGGCCCGGTGTCGGCGGGCTCGGCGTCCAGCGCGGCAGCGGTGAAGCGGACCGCCAGACCGGGCGCGGGGACGGCCGCCAGCAGGACCCGCTCGGGCAGCACGGTGGGCTCGAGCGGCGCGGATGGGGGACGGTCGAGCAGGGCGTTGAGCCGCGCGGCCGACGCCGCGCGCCGCGCCGCCAGCGCGAGCACCTCCTCGCCCAGGTGGGCGCGCTCGACCTGCGCGGTGAGCACATCCTGCTGTGCGCCAAGGCCGACCCCGTAACGGACCTCCGTCAGGGTGACGAGGTCCGCGAGCAACAGACGGTTCCGCTCGACCACCTCCAGCCTGCGGTCGATGAAGTAGATCTGGTAGTACGTCCGCGCGACCGCCGCGACGACGTTCCGCTCGGCGTGGTCGCGCCCGGCCTCGGCTTCGGCGAGCTCCGACGCGGCGATGCGGCGCTCGAGACCGAGCTTGCCGGGATACGGTACGGTCGTCCCGAGCTCGATCATCCGCATCGTCATCTCGTCGTCCGACGCGAGCGGATCGCCGACCAGCGCGTTAACGAGGCCCAC
>JBHENR010000267.1:0-3000 GCA_046262555.1 Gemmatimonadota bacterium
ATCCTCACCGTGCGCGGCACGGCGCCCCGCAGCCTGATCGAGTCCCAGATGCAGGGTCAGGGGCAGCCGGCCCCCGCCGACGCCCCGACCGAGACCGGCGATCCCGCCGACCTGCAGTCGATCCTCGGCGAGGACGAGGAAGCCCCGGCCGGTGCCGAAGGCGCGGCGGAGCCGACCCCGGTCCAGCCTTAGGCCCTTCGCCCAAGTGGTGGAACTGGTAGACACGCTGTCTTGAGGGGGCAGTGGCCGAAAGGCCGTGGGAGTTCGAATCTCCCCTTGGGCACCAGCCAATCAACGAAGAGAAACGGGTCGCCCGACGGCGACCCGTTTCTTTAGTGCAAAATCGGTTAGCTGGCGGGTCTCGGCGGGCGCCGCCGCACCCGGATCACAGCAGCTGGATGACCACCAGGATCAGGATGATGACCAGCAGCAGATGGATGAAACCGCCCACCGGCCGCACGAACCCTCCCAGCAGCCACAGGATCAGCAGGATAACGATGATCGTCCACAGCATGGTCCTATCCCCTCCTCCTCCGAGTCAGTGCTACGGCGGCGCCCCGGCGCCCGATCCGCCCTACTATTTATTCCTTTCCGATACGCTGTCGATAGTAGGAATCTGACAAGAGCGCGGTTGACGGCCCGGCGACCCGCCATCCATCTTGCGAATGGTGGGTGGTGGTGATCTCCTCGAGGAGGATGCGATGATTGGAAGGATGAAGGCATTCGCCGCCGGGTTTCTGCTCGGCGTGTTCGTCGCGCCGCGCTCCGGCCGGTCTTCCCGTCAGCTGCTGATGGACCGGCTGGCCGAGTTCTTCGAGACTGGCGAGCGGCGGTTCGAGGAGCTGGAGGAGGAGCTGGCGGATCGCCGGCCGTCCAACGGCCCGCTCAGCGAGAGTGACTGGCCGTTGGTGGACGAATCGGTGATCGGCAGACCGGAGACCGGCACCGGGGTGTGAGCGACGCGAAGCTGGCGCTCGTGCTCGCCTGCGGAGAGCGGACGGTCTGCCACCTGGTGGAGCCGTCCGCGCTCGCCGGCGAGCTGCCCGGCCTGGTGGAGCTCTACTTCGCGCCCGGCTCGGTGGCGGCGGGTCCGCTGCGCGCCCGCACCGCCGGAGTCGAGATCGAGCTCGACCCCGCGCTCCCGATCGGCGACCAGCTGCCGCCCGACGCGGAAATCCACTTCCCGACCCTCTGAGGACCTCGTCGCGCCGGTGCTCCGGATCGGCGTCGACGCCGGGGGCACGTTCACCGATTTCGTGGCCGAGCATGCCGACGGCTCGCTCCGGTTCCACAAGCTTCCCTCGACCCCCGACGATCCAGGCCGCGCCGTTGCCGCAGGCGTGCGGACGCTGGCGGCGGGGGCCGGCGTCGAGGTCGTGGTGCACGGCTCCACGGTCGCGACCAACGCCTTCCTGGAGGGTCGACTGGGCGCGGTCGGGCTGCTCGTCAATCGCGGCTTCGAGGACGTTCTCGCCATCGGCCGCCAGCGCCGGCGGGAGCTGTACTCCCTGGCTCCGGAGGGAGCGCGCCGGCTGGTGCCAGAGCACCTGGTGCGGGGACTGTCGGCGCGCCCCGCCGCGGACGGGCAGCCCGTCGTGCCGCTGGAGCTGGACGAGCTCGATCGGGCCGCCCATGAGCTGCTCGCCGCCGGCGCGCGGACGATCGTGATCGCCTTCCTGCACGCCGCCCGCTAGCCCGAGATGGAGCGCGCCGCCCGCGATCGCGTCGCCGCGCGCGCGATCGCCGTCGTCGCCAGCCACGAGGTGTCGTCCGAGCCGCGCGAGTACGAGCGCTGGGCCACCGCCGTGGTGGACGCCGGCCTGGCGCCCGTCGTCGGAGCGTACCTCGGGGGCCTCGAGCGGCGTCTCGGCGCGGGGGAGCTGAGGGTCATGCTCTCCAGCGGGGGAACCGCGCGGGCGGCCGAAGCGGCCGCCCGGCCGGTGAGTACCATCCTGTCGGGGCCCGCGGCCGGCGTCATCGGCGCGGCCCTGGTCGCCCGCGCGGCGGGCTTCGAGCGGCTGATCACCTTCGACATGGGCGGCACCTCCTGCGACGTCGCGCTGGTGCCGGGGGAGCCGGTCCGCACAACCGAGACCGAGCTCGACGGCGTGCCGCTGCGGGTGCCTCTCATCGACATCCAGACCGTGGGCGCGGGCGGCGGCTCGATCGCCTGGATCGATCGGGCGGGCGCGCTGCGGGTCGGACCGCGGAGCGCGGGAGCGGTGCCAGGGCCTGCGAGCTATGGCACAGGCGGCGAGGAGCCCACCCTCACCGACGCCCACGTCGTGCTCGGCCACCTCGACCCGGCGCGCTTCCTGGGCGGCGCGCGGCCGCTCGACCCCACTCTCGCGGCGGGGGCGATCGAGCGGCTCGCGCGGAGCGCGGGCGCCGCTCCGCTCGCCACCGCCGCCGCGGTGGTCGCGGTGAGCCGCGGCCACCTGGAGCGCGCGGTGCGTAGCGTGACACTGGCGCGCGGGCACGATCCCGCCGACTTCGCGCTCGTCGCCTTCGGCGGCGCGGGTGGGCTCCACGCCGCCGGGCTGGCCGCTGCGCTGGGGTGCCGGAGCGTGCTGATCCCGAGGTCGGCGGGAGTGCTGTCGGCTCTGGGGTGCCTGGCCGCGGACGTCCGGCGCGACTTCTCGCGGGCGGTGCTCGAGCTGGCCGTGGGGCGGGGAGATCTGCTCGAGCGGTGGTTCGCGCCGCTCGCCGCGGAGGCGGATGCGGCCCTCGCGGCGGAGGGGATCCCGACCGCGCGGCGCCGGGCGCTCCGCTCGCTCGCCATGCGCTACCGAGGCCAGTCGTACGAGCTGGACGTCCCGGCCGACAGAGGAGGCGATCCGGCGGCCGCCTTCCACGCCCTGCACGAGGAGCGGCACGGCTACGCCCGCGCCGAAGCGGCGGTCGAGATCGTGGCGGCGCGAGTGTCCGCGGTCGGCCTCGGCCGGCCGCCGGCCCTCCCCCTTCACGAGCCGGCCGGAGCGGCCGCGCCGGTTCGGCGGG
>JBHENR010000268.1:0-3429 GCA_046262555.1 Gemmatimonadota bacterium
ATTCATGAACGTCTCGGCCGACAGGTAGCACACCCGGTCGAGCTTGCCCTTGGTCAGAATCGACTGGCCGATCGCCTGCATGAGGTGCGTCTTGCCGAGACCCACCCCGCCGTAGATGAAAAGCGGGTTATAGGTCTGGGCGGGGCTGTCGGCGACCGCCTGCGACGCCGCATGGGCCCACTGGTTGGAATTGCCTACAACGAAACTTGTGAAGGTGTACTTTGGATTGAGCGGGGTCCCGAGATTGACCGGGGCGCTCGGCGTGCGCTGCAGCGGCGCCGGGCGCCCCGGCCGGGCCTCGGGACGCTCCAGCGTGGCGGTCGCCCCCGGATCCGAGTCGTCCGATTGAAACGCGATCTCCAGCTCGTTCTCGAACAGCGTGTCCACGATGTTGGAGAGCACCGTTCCATACTGGCCTTCGATGTAATCCACCGCGAACTGGTTCTTTACCGTGATCAGCAACTGATCTTCGGAGAGCCCGACCGCGCGGGTGGGCTCGAGCCAGGTGCGAAAGGTCTGCGGATTGAGAACCTTCTTGGACTCTTCGAGGATGAGCGACCACACCTCGGGCGGGGTTAATTCGGCAGACAGCAAGCTGGGCTCCGCGGAAATACGGGGATGGTCAATCGGTCATGCGAAGCGCGTCGAGAGGCAGTGCAGTGTAGCGGCGGCCGGAAACGGTGTCAACCGCGCGTGAAGGCTCGTCGCGCACGCCCGCCGGGGCCGCGCGGTTGACGCGGGCTGGCGGGCGCGGCTATATTCGCCGGCTCCATTTCAGCGACGCATTCTTTCGATTGGCAGGAGATCTGATGAAGCGCACCTATCAGCCGAGCCGGCGCAAGCGCCGCAATACGCACGGATTCCGGGCCCGGATGGCGACCAAGAATGGACGCAAGGTGCTGGCACGGCGCCGGAGCAAGGGACGTTTCAAGCTGACCGTCTCGGCGGAGTTCTTCCGCAAGCAGCGGTAACGCGGCCCACTGGGCCAGTTGCCCCGCGCTCGACGCATTACGACGCGGCGCGAGATCGCCCACCTGCTGACGGGCCAGCGAGCCCGGGCCGACACGCTGGAGCTGTACTGGCGGCCGGCAGCCGGTTTGCTTCCCCGCGCCACGTGCATCACCCCCAAGCATGGCCATACTGGCGTCGAGCGCAACCAGCTCAGGCGGAGGCTCAAGGAGCTGATGCGGCAGATTCTGTTCGTTCGACCCGACGCTCTCGACTACCTGGTCCGCTCGCGCCCGCCCGCCTATGACCGGACCTATGCCCAGCTGGCGGACGAGCTGACCGGACTGGCCGCGGCGATCGAGCCGGCATGACCTGGATTCTTATCGGCCTCGTCCGGGTGTATCAGCTGACGACCGGCTGGATGCCGTCGGTCTGCCGTTTCTATCCCTCCTGCTCCAGGTATGCGATCGGGGCGCTCCAGACCCATGGCGCCGCGCGCGGCAGCTGGCTGGCCGCCCGGCGGATCCTGCGGTGCCATCCCTGGCATCCCGGCGGCGAGGATCTCGTGCCGCCCGAGCGCGCCAGCCGCGCCGCCTGCGAGGCCTGAGGCCCGGTGGACCAGCGCCGCGTTCTCCTCGCGTTCCTGCTCATGGCGGCCGTCCTGGCGGGCAGCCAGTGGTGGTACAGCACCCAGGCGCCGCCGCCGGTCCCGGCCGGCTCCAGCGACACCACCGCGGTCGCGGCCGCACCCTCGTCCGGGCCGCCGCCGTCCGCCCCCCCCGACAGCCTGGCCGCGGTCGATTCGACACCCGCTGCCGCGGGTCCCTCTGATGCCAATGTGCTGCTGGGGGGCCGGCCCGCGCCGGCCGCCGTCCTGGTCGAGACTCCCCTCTATCGCGCGTTGATCGATCCCGTCGGAGGCGGACTCCGCCAGATCGAGTTGCTCAATTACCGGTCGTTCACCGACTCCGGCCCGGTCGCGCTGGTGCCCCGGGGGGGCGCGTTCCTGAACCGGACCGCCGAGCTCGGCCAGGGCCGGGTGGCATTCGAGGAGCTCACCTTCGCCCCCGGCGTGCCGTCGATCCGGCTGGCGGAGGGAGATTCCGCCGCCACGCTCGTCCTCCGCCACCAGGCGGGGGGCCGGGAGATCGTCCAGAGCTACCGCTTCACGAGCGCCGACTACCTGATCGACTACACCCTCGCGCTCGACGCCTCTCAGAGCGGAGTCCTCGTGACCGGTCTGGGGCCGCGGCTGGAGTCGAACGAGAAGAAACCGCGCGAGGACTACGCCCAGCTCCGCGCCGTGGTCCGGCTGGATGGCGAGGTCCTCACCCACCAGGCCAAGGATGTGGACGAGGGGGCGGCGGTCTCGCTGGCCGGCGACGTCGGCTGGGCGGGTCTGCGCAACAAGTACTTCCTGGCGATGATCCTGCCCCCGGTGGGCGGCCCGGCGCTCTCCGGAGTGACGATCGGCGGCGAACCGAACGACAGCCTGCCCCGGCTCGAGGTGGCGGTGGGGGCGCCGATCCAGCAGGGGCGGGGCGGGTACCGGCTCTATTTTGGACCGCAGGAGTACCGACGACTGCAGTCGGTCAACGCCGGTCTCGACGGGGTCAACCAGTACGGCTGGTCGTGGATCCGCTGGATGATCACGCCGTTCGCCAAGGGAATCGTCCTGGTGATGCTCTGGCTGCACCAGTGGATCCCCAGCTACGGCCTGGTGCTGATCGTCTTCGCGGTCCTGATCCGGTTGATTCTCTGGCCGCTGACGACCAAGTCGTTTCGCTCGATCCAGGCGATGCAGCAGCTGCAGCCCGAGATCCAGCGGCTGCGCGAGCAGCACAAGCGGGACCCGCAGAAGATGCAGCAGGAGACGATGCGGCTGTACCGGGAGCGGAAGGTAAATCCGCTCGGGGGGTGCCTGCCCAACCTGATTCCGCTGCCGGTGCTGTTTGCCCTGTTCTTCGTCTTTCAGGGCACCATCGAGCTGCGCAATCAGCCGTTCCTCTGGCTTCCCGACCTGTCGCAGCCCGACCCCATCTATATCCTGCCGGTCCTGATGGGCCTGACGATGCTGATCTCGTCGAAGATGACGGCGACCGATCCGAAGATGGCGGCGATGACGTACATCATGCCGATCGTCCTCACGTTCGTGTTCCTGAATCTGGCCTCGGGCCTGGTGCTGTATTACGCCGTCTCCAACGTGTTGACCTTCGCCCAGCAGTGGTGGCTGAAGCGCGGAACGACCCTGCCGCCGGCTGAGCCGGCGGGGCCCCAGCTGGTGACGTCCGGCAAGCCCGCCAGGCCGGGAAAGTCGGGAAAGCCCAACAAAAAGGCCTGAGTCTGCTTGCGACCGCGGCGCGGAGGGCGCACATTGCGCTCCCCCCGGCCCGTGGCGGCGGGAGGCCGCGGCCGGCGGGAGCGGGGGGCAACAAAGAGATCAGTAGATGTTCCGCGCCCCTGGGGGGAGCCCCTTCGCGC
>JBHENR010000269.1:0-8332 GCA_046262555.1 Gemmatimonadota bacterium
GTCTTCGTCCTGGTGGGCGCGCTCGTCGGGGCGGGGATCGGGGTGCTCGAACGGCTGGGCTATCCCGCCGCGCGCGCGCGCTGGGCGGCGTCGCTGGGGAACCAGAATCCACTGCGGACGTTCCGGGTCCAGCTTCTGCTCGCGTTCCTCGCCGTGGCGGCGGTGCCGCTGGCGCTCTACGCGGCACTGGGCTATCGCGCCACGCGGGCCGAGCTCCAGGAGGCGACACGGGTGGCGGCGGCGGATGCTTTGAGCGCCGCCAGCCGGCTGCTGGTTGAGGATCCCGCCCTGGCGGTGGGAACGACACGCGCCCTCACCGAGCGGCTCCGGACGATCGCCGACGTCCTCCAGCAGGACCTCATCCTCTACTGGCGCGGCCGCTCGGTGGCGTCCAGCCGACCCGAGATTTTCGCGTCACGCCTCTTCGCCGACCGGATGGAAGGGGCGGTCTACAACGAGCTCTACGCGGTTCGGCATCCGCTGGTCTATGACGCCACCACGCTGGGGGATCGCTCGTTCCTCGTCGCCTATCGCGCACTGCTGGAACCCGGCACGCCGCCGGGCTACGTGCTGGCGACCCCGCTCCTGATTCGCGAGGACCGGGTGCGAGTAGACCTCCAGCGGCTGGGGGAAGGCGTGTTTCTGCTGTCGGCGCTGTCGCTGGGGTTTCTCATCGCCATCGGCTGGGGCCTGGCGCGGTTCATGGCCCGGCCCCTGTCGGCGCTGGAACAGGGCACCCGCCAGATCGCGGCCGGCCACCTCACCTATCGGTTGCCCCCGCCCGGCCGGCGCGACGAGTTCGGCCAGCTCCAGCGCGCGTTCAACACCATGGCCGCCCGGCTCGCCTCCAGCCAGAGTGCGCTGGAGCGGGAGAAATCCCGCGTCCAGGCGATCCTGGCGTCGGTCGGGGCGGGCGTCGTCGCGCTGGACGGGCGCGGCCACATCCGGTTGCTGAACGACCGTGCCGCGGATCTGCTGGGCCAGCGGGCCGAGGACGTGCTGGCGCGTACGCCGGTGGAGCTGGCGGCCGCGGAAGGCCCCCCCCAGCCCTTCTGGCGGGCGGTGGAGGGAGCCGTCGCGCGCGGCGACCGGGCGGATCGCGACGTGGTGCTGCGGCGCGACGGCGAGGAAAGGCATTACCACTTGGTTTGTACGGCCTTGCGCGATGCCGAGGCGTAGGAGCGGGGGCTGGTGGTGGCGTTCGAGGACATCACCGCCAACGTCTCGTCCCAGCGGGTGCTCGCCTGGGGCGAGATGGCGCGCCAGGTCGCGCACGAGATCAAGAATCCGCTGACCCCGATGAAGCTGTCGCTCCAGCACCTGGAGCGGACGGTCGAGGACGGGGCGCCCGACTTCGAGGTCGTCTTCCGCGCCAATCTGGAGCTGGTGCTTGGCGAGATCGAGCGGCTGGAGAAGATCGCCGGCAACTTCGCCCGGTTCGCCGTGCCGGATCCGTCCGCCCGGGGGCCGTTCGACGCGCTGGCGGTCGCCCGCGACGCGCTGGGACTGTACGCCTCGGGGGACGAGCAGGTCAGCTACGCGCTCGAGACGGCGGGCGAACCGGCCCCGCTGCTGGGCGATGCGGAGGGGTACCGCCGGGTGCTCGTCAACCTAGTGCAGAACAGCCGCGAGGCGGTGCTGGCGGCGGGCGTCGGCAGCATCGTGCTCCAGCTCGACTGGGCGCGCGAGCCGGGGTGGGCCTGGAGCTCCGTGCTCGACGACGGCGTAGGGGTCCCCGCCGAGGGCCTGGAACGGCTGTTCGAGCCGACGTTCTCGACCAAGAAGCGGGGCACCGGGCTGGGGCTCGCCCTCACCCGGCGGATCGTCGAGGCGTGGGGCGGAACGATCCAGCACGAGCGCCGCCCGGAGGGCGGGACCGCGATGCACGTGCGGCTGCCGATCGCGCAAACCGCCGGCGGCGCCCGCGTTGACGGAGCCCCCGCCCCAGCCTAAGTTTGCGGAGCCCCAGGCTCGCAGGGCACGACTCTGCCAACCCCGTCAGGACCGGAAGGTAGCAGCGGTACGCAGGCGGTCGGGTCGCTGCGCTCCGCCTGGGGTATTTGCTATCGTCGGTTCTCCCGCACGCTGACCCGCTGACCTGGAGTCATCCACCGCCGCATGACGCATCAGCCCCTGGCGCTGAAGTACCGCCCCGCCGCCTTTGCGGATGTCATCGGCCAGGCGCACGTCACCCGGACGCTCCAGAACGCCCTCAATCAGAACCGGATCGCGCAGGCGTATCTCTTCGCGGGCCCGCGCGGCAGCGGCAAGACGACGACGGCGCGGCTGCTCGCCCGGGCGCTCAATTGCGATGAGGGCGTCAGCGGCGAGCCGTGCGGCCGCTGCGCCAACTGCACCGCCATCGCCGCCGGCCGCTCGCTCGACGTGATCGAGATCGACGCCGCGTCCAACCGCGGCATTGACGACATCAAGGAATTGCGGGAGACCGTCAAGTACGCGCCGGCGCAGGGCCGCTCCAAGGTGTACATCGTCGACGAGGTGCATCAGCTGTCGAAGGACGCGTTCAACGCGTTCCTGAAGACGCTCGAGGAGCCGCCGCGCGGGGTCGTGTTCGTGCTCGCGACGACCGAGCCCCACAAGATCCTGGCGACGATCCTGTCGCGCTGCCAGCGGTTCGACTTCCGGCCGATTCCGCTGGCCGCGATCCGGGACCACCTGGCGGTGATCGCGACCCGGGAGGCGATCGTGCTCGACGAGCAGGCCGCGTTCGCCATTGCGAAGAAGGCCGACGGCAGCCTTCGCGACGCGCTCTCGCTGCTCGACCAGGTGGTCGCCTTCGGCGGCGAGACGATCGATCTGGAGGCGCTCAGGCGGCTGATCGGCCTGCCCGACGAGGAGCGGTACCTCGAGCTGACGCGGCTCTTGGCGGCGGGCGATCCGGCCGGCGCGCTCCACTTCGCGCAGGAGGTGCGGGCCGCGGGCTATGACCTGGAGGCGTTCTACGCCGGGCTGCTCGAGCACCTGCGGGACTGCCTGTTGTTCGCGCTGGACGGGGGCGCCCATGCGGCTGTTCCCGAGCGGTACGCCGAGGCCTACCGGGAGGCCGCGGCGGCCCTCGGGGCCGACGACCTGCTGCGGATGCTGAGCCTCGCCACCGACGAGGAGCAGGTGTTCCGCCGCTCCGGGCAGCAGGCGCTGGTGCTCGAGGTCCTGCTCGTCCGGCTGGCGCTGCTCGACCGGACGGTGGAGCTGGACCGGCTGTTGGGGGCGCTTGGCCCCGCCGGGGCGGGGACCCCGGCCGGTGCCCCGAAAACCCCGTCTCCGGCGGCGCGACGCGCGCCCGCCGCGCAGGGCACGTCCGGGCCGGACGGGGTATCATCCCGGGAGGCGCTGACGCTCGACGGGCTGCTGGCGGTCTGGGATGACGTGCTGGAGGCGGTGCACGGCCTGCGGCCGTCGGTGGCGGCGGCGCTCAAGGGCACCATGCCCACGATCTGCAGCGAAACCGGCGTCGAGCTGACGCTGCCGCTCGACGCCGGCTATCGCCTGGAGCAGCTCACCCAGCGCGGCATGCTGGAGCCGCTCGCGACGGTGCTGGCTCAGCGGTGGACGTTCGCCGGCCGGATTCACGTGGTGGCCGCCGTCGCCGGGATCGTCCCGGCGGGGGAGGAAAGCCCGCCGCCAAGGCCGCCAGCCGCCGTCCCCACGGCGCGGGAGCTCGAGGCCCGGGACCTCGAGGCGCAGGTGCGGGGCGATGCGCTGCTCCAGCACGCGATGGAACTGTTCGATGCCAACGTCGTCCGGGTTGGACGATCATTGCCGGCCTGAACCGCCGGATCATGCGCTCTTTCGAGCGAAAGGAGTTTCACCGACATCCATGACCAATCTCCAGAATCTTCTCAAGCAGGCGCAGCGGATCCAGAGCCAGGTTTCCCAGATGCAGGCCGAGCTTGGCGAGCGGCGCATCGAAACGTCGTCCGGCGGCGGCATGGTCACCGCCGTGGTCAACGGGCGGCAGGAGCTGATCGAGCTGAAGATCGATCCCCAGGTCGTCAATCCCGACGACGTCGAGATCCTCGAGGATCTGGTCGTCGCCGCGGTCTCCGAGGCGCTCAGCCGCGCCAGCGAGCTGGCGGCCGAGGAAATGAAGAAAGTGACCGGCGGGATGGCGCTGCCCGGGCTGTTCTAGCGCGCCCGCACCGGTGGCCGACGCCGTCGAGCAGTTGATCGAGGAGCTTTCGCGGCTCCCCGGCATCGGTCGCAAGACCGCCAGCCGGCTCACCTTTTATCTCCTCAAGCAGCCGCGCGACGCCGCCTTCCGCCTGTCCGACGCGATCCTCCAGGTCAAGGACCGGATCGAATTCTGCGCCACCTGCGCCAACATCGCCGAAGGACCGATGTGCGCCATCTGCCGGGATCCCCGGCGGGAGGATGCGATCCTCTGCGTGGTCGAGGAGGCGAGTGACATTCAGGTCATCGAGAAGAGCGGCGGGTTCCGCGGCCGCTATCACGTGCTGCTCGGCCGCCTCTCCCCGCTCGACGGCATCGGGCCCGAGGCGCTGACGATCGAGCGGCTGCTCGAGCGCGTCCGCGCGGGCGGGATCCGCGAGGTGATCCTGGCGACCAACCCCGACGTCGAGGGGGAGGCGACCGCGCTCTACCTCGCGCGCGCGCTCCGCCCGCTGGGGGTCCAGGTGACGCGGATCGCGCGCGGCATCCCGATGGGCGGCAGCCTCGAGTTCCTGGACGAATTGACCGTGGGCGAGGCGCTGGCCGGCCGCCGCGAGGCGTGAACACCCCCAACAAGATCACCATGGCGCGGATCGCGGTTACCCCGGTGCTCCCCTGGCTCATCGTGCTGAATGGCGTCACCGCGCGGGTGGTGGCGTTCGTCGTGTTCGTCCTGGCGGCCGTCAGCGACGTGGTGGATGGCCGGATGGCGCGCGGCAACGACGAGATCACGCGGTTCGGCCAGCTGCTCGACCCCATCGCCGACAAGCTGCTCGTGCTGGTCACGCTGCTGCCGCTCTACGGCCTGGGACTCCTGCCCCTCTGGGTGGTGGTCGTCGTGCTCGCGCGCGAGGTCATCATCACCGTCTTCCGGGGGTTCGCGCTGGGCCACGGCCAGGCGATCGCCGCCAGCGGCTGGGGGAAGGCCAAGGCCCTGGCTCAGAACTGGTTCGTCGGCTCGATTCTGGTCTGGCGCATCAATGACGCGGTCGAATCCGCCCGCGGGTTGGGCGGCGGCGCCTGGGCGCACTGGCAGGGGTACACCCAGGCGGTGATCGGGGTCGGGCTGTGGTTCACCGTCATCCTCACCGTCGTGTCGCTGCTCGACTACCTGCGGCGCCACCGGGGCCTGTGGGCCGGGGCGGCGGCGTGACGCGGGCGGCGGTGTGGGGTGCGACCCTGGGGCCGATCGGGTACTGGCCCTGGGGGCCGGGTACGCTGGCCTCGGCCGCGGTGACGCTGGTGTGGTGGGCGACGGCCCCCGGTGTCGCAGTCACGATCGTGGCCGCCGTGCTCCTCGGCGGGCTCGGCGTGCCGCTGGCCGGGAGCGCCGAGCGGGCGCTCGGGCCGGATGACCGCCGGATCGTGGTGGACGAGGCGGCGGGGATGGCGCTGGCGCTGGCCGGCGCGCCGCCCGGCGTCGCCGGGGCGCTGGTGGCGCTCGCCTGGTTCCGGCTGTTCGACATCTTCAAGCCGCCGCCGGTTCGACAGGCCGAACGGGTGGCCGGCGGCGTGGGCGTGATGCTCGATGACATGGTGGCCGGCGCGCTCGCCGCCGCGGCGACCGCCGGAACGCTCTGGCTATGGCGTTATGCCGGCTGACGGCGTCGCGCGCGCGGACGCGGCGCCGGGCGACGCCGAGATCGTCGCCATCGGCAACGAGCTGCTGCTCGGCGAGACGGTGGACACCAACAGCGCGTTCGTCTCCCGGCGGCTGGCCGCCCTCGGCGTCCGGGTGCGGCGCGTCACGGTGGTGGGGGATGATCCCGCGCAGGTGATGTCCGCCCTGTCCGAGGCGCGGGCGCGCGTTCCGTGGATCATCGCGATGGGCGGCCTGGGTCCCACCCACGACGACATCACCCGCTCGGCGGTGGCGGCGGCGTTTGACCGTCCACTCGAGCTGGACCCGGCGGTCCTGGCCGCGGTCGAGGCGCGCTTCCGGCTGTTCGGCTACGCCGCGATGCCGGAGTCGAACCGCTGTCAGGCGGAGGTCCCCGCCGGGGCGCGCGTGCTGCCGAATCGGGACGGGACGGCGCCCGGACTCGTCATCGAGGAGCCCGACGTCACCGTCTTCGTGCTGCCCGGCGTGCCGCACGAGATGCGGGGCCTGCTGGAGTCCGGCGTCGTGCCGGTGCTCGCCGCGGGCGTGCCGGGGCCCCCGATCCGCTCCCGCGTCATCCGGACGATCGGCGTCGGCGAATCGGTGCTGGCCCAAACGCTGGGCGAGCTGGTGGAGACGGCGGCGCCGGTCGACGTCGCCTTCCTGCCGCATCTCGGGCAGGTGGACGTGCGGTTGACCGCGCGGGGCGCCGCCGGCGCGGGACTGGACGCGCTGGCGGATCGGATCCGGGAGCGGGCCGGCCGCTGGGTGTTCGGCGAGGACGGCGTCACGCTGGCGGCGGCCATCGGCGCGGCGCTCGGCGCGCGCGGCTGGACCGTCGGGGTGGCCGAGTCGTGCACTGCGGGGGATCTCGCGGCGGCGCTGACGGCCGCGCCCGGAGCGAGCGGCTGGTTCGAGGGCGGCGTCGTCGCCTATGCCGACCGCCTCAAGGCCGACCTGCTGGACGTGGGGCCCGCCGCGCTGGTCCACGGCGCGGTGAGCGAGGCGACTTGCCGGGCGCTCGCCAGCGGCGCGCGCCGGCGGCTCGGCGTGGACGTCGCCTGCGCCACGACGGGAATCGCCGGACCCGGCGGCGGCACGGCGGAAAAGCCGGTCGGCCTGGTGTGGTTCGGCGTTGAAACGCCGGAGGGCGCCATCATGCGGCACACCGTCTTTCCGGGGGACCGGGACGAGGTGCGGCGGCGCGCCACGATCGCCACGCTGGGACTGCTCATTCGCGCGGTCCGGGATGGGATCGCGATGGAGGCGGCATGACGCTGCGCGCGGCGAGCTGCTTCTTCCGCGCCACCGACGGCGCGCTCATCCATTTCGACCTGGAGGACGCGCCGGTTCCGGCGCGGGGGGCGTGCGTGACGGTCCACGGGCTGGGCGAGCATCTCGGCAAGTATGCCGAGTGGGGCGCCTACCTCCAGTCGCGCGGCTACCACGCCACCGCCTACGATCAGCGCGGCCATGGGCGGACGAGCGGGGGCCGGGGCGACTTCCATTTCGCCGACCTGGTCGACGACCTGGCGCGGTTCGTGGCGGTGACGGCGGACCGCTACGCGGGGCTGCCGATCGTGCTGACCGGGCACAGCCTGGGCGCGCTGGTCGTGATGCGGTATGCCGCCGGGGTGGCCGGCGCGGTCCACCCGATGGTTCGGGGCGCCGCCCTGTCGAGCCCGCCGCTCGACCTCCTGCGCGAGTACCCCGGCTGGTATCAGTGGGGCGTCAAAGTGCTGGCCCGGACCGCCCCCGGCATGCGACTGCCCCGGGCCACCGATCCCGCGCGGCTGACGCGCGACCCGGAGCGCGCCGCAACGTTTGCCGCCGACCCGCTGATCCACCGGGTGATCTCGCCGCGCGCGATGCTGGAAGCGGCCGACGCGATGGCCGCCGCCCGGGCCGCGCCCGAAGCGGTCGCCCTGCCGCTGCTCGTCCTGGTGGCCGGCGCCGACAGCGTGGTCAGCGTTCCCGCAGCCGTCGCGTGGACGGAGGCCGCCGGCGCCGATCGCACGATCGAGCAGATTCCAGGCGCGTTTCACGAGATCTTGAATGATCTCGGCCGCCAGGCCACATTCGCGCGGATCGGCGACTGGTGCGATGCGCGCCTCTGAAGCGCCCTCCGCGGGCACAAAGGAAGTTGTACGGAGTTTCGTCGCGCTTCCGTGCCCCGAGGGCGTGCGGCGCGCCCTGGCGGACGCCTCTGCGCGCTGGCGCGAGATTCCAGCCGACGTCCGCTGGACCGCACCGGAACGGATTCACGTGACGCTCCGCTTCCTCGGCGACGCCACCCGGTTGCAGCTCGAGGTGATGGACGCCGCGCTCGCGCGGCGGGCCGCGGCGGCCGCGCCCATCGTCGCGCGGTCGGGTCGGACCGGGGCGTTCCCCGACTGGCGCCACCCGCGCGTGCTCTGGCTGGGACTGGACGACGATGGGGGCACGGCGCGGCTGGCGGCGGAAATCGATCAGGATGCCCGCGCGGCCGGATTTCACCCCGAGACGCGGCCCTTTACTCCGCACCTGACGATCGGCCGGGTG
>JBHENR010000270.1:0-5911 GCA_046262555.1 Gemmatimonadota bacterium
GCCCCAGAGCGGCCGCGGGTTCATCGAGAGCCGGATGTCGGGCAGCCGGTAGTCGGTGCGGTTGACGTCCAGCCGGAAGTCGGCGTCGGCGCCGGCCACCAGCGCGCCCCACGAGAAGCGCGTGGTGTAGTTCGCCGCCGAGCGGAACGCCCGCTGGAGGATCTGCTCGGGGTCGAACGAGTTGCGCCGCAGGTACGACCGCGTGTTGGACCAGTTCACGTCCACATTGGCCCGCGTCTCGGGGCTGAACGTGTGGTCGTGATTGAACCGCACCAGCTGCGACCGCGAGTCGTCCAGCCGGTTCCAGACGCTCTCGATCTGGGCGTTCCCCTGAAAACTGTAGCGCAGGTTGTAGCGGCCGGTGAACCGCATCAGGAAGCGCGACTCGGTGTACCAGTCGGCGGCCAGCAGCGCGTCGGCGTAGTCGCCAAAAACATAGTAGTAGCCCAGGTCCTGAACGTTTCGCTCCTTGCCGCTGCCGAAGATCAGCGTGTTGAGCCCGATCTTGGGCCGCAGGAACCCCGAGTGGCGGCCGCGCTCGACCGGCTCGACGTACCACGGCAGGTAGAACACCGGCACGTCGGAGAAGTAGAGCACCACCGGCGACGCCACGATCACGTCGTTCTGCCGCAGCTTGATCTCGTGGCTGGCGAACTGGTAGTGGGGCACCGGCAGATCGCAGGTGGTGAAGTGGCCGTCCTCCAGCCGGAAGGTGGACGCCCCGATCTTCGTCATCTGGTCGCCCCGCAGGATCCACGGCGCGTAGACCGTCGTGCCGCCGCCCAGCACCCCGCTCTGGCGCTCGAGGTCGTACCGCAGGTCGACTCCCTCGGTGCGGGCACCCCCTTCGGTGAGGATCGAGGCGCCGTAGGTCGCCACCGCATCGGCCTCCCGGTCGTAGAACAGCGAGTCGGCCGCGAGCTGGGACGGCCCCCGGCTGACCGACGCGTCGCGGAACGCCTCGACGATCCCCTCGCGGCTGCGGTAGAGGATGCGGTCGGCCTCCAGCCGCGTGCCGGCCTGCTCCGCGGCGGCGTCGCCCTCCAGCACCAGAATCTCGGCTTCGGGATAGAAGATCAGCCGGTTGCCGCGATACTCGATCGGGCCGCCCTCGGCGCCGATGACCGGCGCGGCGCTGTCGGGGACAGCGGTGGGATCGGCCTCGGTGCCGGCCAGGAGCTGCCGGTAGAGCGCGTCCGGGGCGGGAATCCCGGCACCAGTGGAGTCCCGCCGGCCCGACGTGACGCCCGGCCGGAGCGAATCGCGGCCCGACTCGGCCCGCAGCACGTCACCCAGGCCCGGCACGCGCTGGGCGGCGGCCGGCCGGGCGGGGGCCGCCAGCGCCAGGGCCGCGAGCGCGCCGAGTCCGAGGGCGCCGCTACGCATGCCCACCCGCTGCCTCCGCCGCCGCCGCCTTCTCGCGCCGCCGCTCGATCACCCACCCCACCGTCACGCTGGTCTCATAGAGGAGGTAGAGCGGCACCATCATGATCACCATGCTGAAGACGTCGGCCGGCGTCATAATCGCCGAGATCACCGCGATCGCGGCGATGGCGTGGCGCCGGTACTTCATGAGCGTCCGGGGCGAAACGACCCCCGCATACGTCAAAATCAGGATCACCAGCGGCGTCTCGAACACGATCCCGAACATCAAGGTCACCTGCATCGCGAAGCCGAAGTACTGATTGATCGTGATGACGGGCTCGAGCGCCTCGTCGGCGAAGCTGAAGAAGAACTTGAGCCCCAGCGGCAGCGCCATGAAGAACGCCAGCGCCGCGCCGCCCACGAACAGCGCCACCGACGCGAACACCGACGGCACGACGATCTTCTTCTCCTTCGCCACCAGGCCCGGCGCCACGAACTTCCAGAACTGCCAGAAGATGACGGGCAGGGCCAGAATGACGCCGACGAACACGCTCACCTTGAGCGTCACCATGAACGGCTCGGTCGGATTCAGATACGCCAGCCGGCCGTTCTCCAGGAGCGGCCGCACCGGCCGGGTGAGAAAGTGGATCACCTCGAGCTGGGTCGTCACCACGAACCCGATGACGGACCCGACCACCAGCGCCGCCAGGCACCAGAGGATCCGCCGCCGCAGCTCCTCGAGGTGGTCGAGAAACGACATGGTGGCCTCGGGGTGGGGCGGCGCGAGCATCGTCAGGTGGGGCACCGGCCGCGCCTCAGTCGCGCGGGTCCGGCTCGTCGCCGCCGCCAGACAGTCCCTTGAGCTCGTCCATGAACTCGGTGACGTCCTGGAACTGGCGGTAAACCGACGCGAAGCGGACGTAGGCCACCGGGTCGATCGGCTCGAGCTCCCGCATCACCTGCTCTCCCAGCCAGCCGCCGGTAACCTCGGCCGCGCCCTGCTCCTCCATCCGCTCCTCGATCCGGTCCACCACCGCCTCGATCGTGTCCGAGTCGACCGGCCGCTTGGCGCAGGCGATCCACAGGCCGCGCATCAGCTTCTGCCGGTCGTACGTCTGGCGGCGGCCGTCGCGCTTGACGACCTGACGCGGCAGCAGCTCGACCGCTTCGTAGGTGGTGTAGCGCCGGCCGCAGGCGAGGCACTCGCGGCGCCGGCGCACCGCGCGCCCCTCCTTGCTCGACCGCGTGTCCACCACGCGATCGTCTTCGGTGCCGCAGAACGGGCAGCGCATGGGAGCGGGCTAGGGCCGCGGAGTGGAGCGCAGCGCGGAGTGGAACGTCACGGTGAGCTCAATTCGCGCCGCGCGGCGTCGGCCTCGGCCGAGTCGGGGTACCGCTGAACCAGCTCGCGGTAGGCCGCCTGGGCGCGGAGGCCGTCGCCCGCGGCGCGGTGCGCATCACCGATCTTCCGCAGCGCCAGTGGCGCCTTGGGACTCTCCGGAAACGCGCGCGGGACGACGCGGAGCGCCGTGATCGCCGCGTCGTACCGCTCCTGATCGAACGACACCATGCCGAGCCAGTACTGGGCGTCCGCCGCGCTGGCGCCGCGGGGAAAGTTCACCAGGTATTCCTCGAGCCCCTGCCGCGCCAGTTCCAGCCGCCCCTGCTGGTAGTCCCCCAGCGCGTCGCGGTAGAGCGTCAGCTGATCCGTCGGCGAGACCGCGCTGGCGCCGGTCGAGTCGTCCGGTGTGGATTCCACCGGCGGCGTGTAGCTGCGCATCTGCTCGAGCCGGGTCTCGGCGCCGCGGACGGCGTTCTGCACCGCGCCCATGTCGGTCCGCAGCGCGCGCAGGTCCGCGCTCAGGTCGGCGCGCATCGCCTGCACCACGCCGGCGAGGCGGTCGAGCGTCTGCTGGATGGCGTCGAGCTGCTGCTGCTGGGCGTCCTGCCGCTCGCGCAACGCCCGGTGCTCCGCCATCAGGTCCTCGACGTCGCCGTGGGTCGCGCAGGCGGGCGCCAGAATCCCGAGCGACAGGGCCCCGAGCGCCAGGCACACCAAAACCAGCGCCGGGTGGCGCCCGCCAACCACCGGCCGCCTCAGATGCCGAGCGGCACGAACTCGTCGCGCCGGTTCTGGGCCCAGGCCGACTCGTTCTGCCCCTCGACCATCGGCCGTTCCTCGCCGTAGCTGACGGTGGTCAGCCGGTCGGGATCGATCCCCAGGTCCACCAGATACTGGCGCGACGCTTCCGCCCGCCGCTCGCCGAGCGCCAGGTTGTACTCGACCGTGCCGCGCTCGTCGCAGTGGCCCTCGATCCGCACCCGGATGTCGGGATAGGCGCGCAGCACCTCCGCCTTCTGCCGCAGCGTCTCCCGGGCCTCGTCATTGAGCTCCGAGCGGTTGAAATCGAAGAACACCATCTCGCCGACCGTCGCCATGGCGCGCTCGATCTCGATGCGGGCGGCCTCGTCTTCGGTCATCCCGCCGGTATTGTCGCCCGGATCGGTCTCGGTGACGGGCGGGAACGGATCCCGGTTCCGGTCATCCGTCGCCGGCGGGCGCTTCCGCGCGCACCCCGATGCCGCCACCGCCACCGCCAGGAACAGGGCCAGCGCCGGGCATCCCGATCTCAGGAGCTGTCGTCCGAACATGGGCCCCTCCTTGGGCACGCGTTTACCTCACGACCGCTAGTGGAATGAAAACACTCGACCCCAAGATAGCCCATCCCGGGGTCTACTGCCGCGTCAGCCGGGGCGACCAGCTGGGGCTCACGTACCCCCCGCCGCGGGTTACCCGGCGGACGTTTGCGCCGTCCCAGTCCATGGTGTAGATGTCGGAGCCGCCGCCGCGGGTGGAGGAGAACCCGAGGTGGAGGCCGTCGGGCGACCAGGTGGGGTCCTCGTTGTCGCCCACCGACGTCATCACCTGGCGGCCGCCGCCATCCGCCCCTGTGGTGACGATCTGGAACCGGCCGCCGATCCGCTCGACATAGGCGATCCGGTCGCCGGGCGGCGACCAGGCCGGGCTGTGGGCCTCGCCGCCGAACGTCAGCTGGCGCAGGTTGGCGCCCTCGGCGTCCATGCTGAAGATCTGGGCCGACCCGCCCCGGTCGGACTCGAACGCGATCGCCCGCCCGTTGGGCGACCACGAGGGCGCGGTGTCGATCCCCAGACTGTAGGTGAGCCGCCGGAGCCGCCGCGCGCCCGCGTCGAGCACGTAGATCTCGGCGTTGCCATCCTTGGTCAGCGTATGGGCGAGCCGCCGCCCGTCGGGCGACCACGACGGGGCCATGTCGAGCCCCTTGTGATTGCTGAGCGGCCGCGCGCTGCCACCGCCGCTGGGCGCGCAGTAGAGGTCGGGATCCCCCGTGATGAAAGTGGTGAAGCAGATCTCGCCGCCGCCGCGCCAATCGGGGGTCATGTTGATCGTATCGGTGGACGTCACCCGGTAGGCGTTATGGCCGTCGTAATCCACCACGTAGATCTCCTTGTCGCCGCGGCGCCGGCTGGCGAAGGCGAGCTTCGTCTCAGCGATCCCCTGCTCGCCGGTCAGCTCGTTGATTAGCGCGTTGGAGATGGTGTGGGCAGCGGCCCGGAAGCCGGGCGCGCCGGCGTCGGGGAGCGAGAACGTGAGCGAGTGGATCTGACGGCCGAGCGGCACATGGTGCACCCCGATGTCGGCCCGGAAGCCGGCCCCGGTGGGGGTGAGCGAGCCGGCGACCAGATACTCGGTGCCGAACACCGTCCAGGCGGAGTAGTCCACCGCGGTGCCCTGCCGCACCAGACCCGCCTGGGGCCGGCCCTGGAGCACGTTGAACCGGAGCGAGTACTCGAGGTCGAAGGCGAGGATCTCGGCGACGGTGCGGGCGGCGGGGGTCAGCGGCGCCAGGTCGTCCACCGCGATGTTGGTGCGCTGGTCCACGTAGCCGCGGAACTCGAGCCGCACCTCCTGCTGGGCGGCGGCCGGCGCGGCGGAAAGCACGGCGCCGAAGAGCGCGAGGGCCAGCCGGCCCGCCAGCGGCGCCCGCCGGGGGAACCGCGGGTCGCCCGCGCTACTGCTGCGCATCCCGCACCGCCGCGTCGAAGACAAAGTAGACCCCCAGGTAATCGCCATCATAGCCGGCCGGCAGCGGCGGCATCGGGTCGCTCGCCTGGACCGCCCGCAGCGCCGAGCGGTCGAACACCAGGTTGCCGCTCCCCTCCGCCAGCTCGATCTCCAGCAGTCGCCCGCGGCTGTCGATCCGGAAGTGGACCGTCGCGCTCAAAGCGGCCGAGCCGGTGGGCCGCCAGTTGCGCCCGATCTTGCCGACCAGCGTCTCCAGGTACCACGGGTACGCGAATGGCCGGCCTTCCAGCGAGACCGGCAGGCCCGGGCCGACCCGTTCGCCGCGGTCGGGCCCTGGACGCGGGGTGGGCTCGCGGCCGCGCGGCTCGACCCGCCGGGGGGCCGGCTCGGCGACGTCGGGGTCGGGCACCTTCTCGGCCGGTTCGTCCTCGGCGACGGTCTCGGGAACCTCCTCTTCTACCGGCTCGGCGAGGCGGGGGT
>JBHENR010000271.1:0-6737 GCA_046262555.1 Gemmatimonadota bacterium
GACCACTCCAGCGTATCCAGCGCGGCCCGCGCCTGGGCCTTCCGGGCCGCCTCGCCAAAGGCGAGCGCCTGGGCGATCCGGGCGAGCTGGAGGTGGACCGAAGTCGGCGCCAGCCGGCCGTAGGAGTCGATCCGGCGGGCCGCCCGGACGCTATCGGCGTGGAGGCTGAGGGCGAGGTTCATCAGGTGGATCTGATACGGGGCGAAGCGCGGATCGAGCTCCATCGCGCGGGTGAAAGCCGCCTCGGCGTCCTCGCCCGTGACGAGGGCCCGGCTTCGCAAGTGGTAGTAGGTGTCGCCGAGCAGGTACCAGGCCTCGGCGTCGTCGGGATACTTCCGCACCGCCTCCCGCAGCGGCTCGAGTCCGTCCAGCTCGAAGTTGATCAGTGACCAGAGCGAGCGAACCAGCACCGCCTCCCGCTCCGGCAGCCGATCCGTCAGCGCCAGCGCGCGCTCGACGGCTTCGCGCTGCCGTTCGCTCTCGATTGACTGGATCCAGGCGTAGGAGAGGCCCAGGCGGTAATACGCCAGCGCGAACGTGGAGTCGGCCGCGATCGCGCGCTCATAGGCCGTGATCGCCTCCTCGAACGCCGCGCGGCGGAAGAGGACTTCGCCTTCGAGGTAGGCCTTGAGCGCCGGATACGACGCCGTCGTGACGCTCGCCAGGTCGATGCGCGGCAGCTCGCCGCCACCCTTCTGGAGGATGACCCGCAGCACTTCGACGGCCAGCTGGTCCACCAGGTGGAGTACGCTGTCGGGCGGGCCCTCCACGGTTCCCTGCCCCAGACTCTTCTCCGACCCCGCGTCGTAGACGTCCGCCACCAGCCGCACGGAAGGACCGATGGCGACTGCGGAGCCGACCACCGCATAGCGGGCGCCCGTCTCGCGGGCGACCGCCAGCGTCGTCGCCAGATCGGCCGCGGCGTCGCCGGGAACTCGCTCGCCCCAGCGCGCCAGCACCGTCCGGCTGTCGATGGCCCGTAGACCGGCGGCGCCGTCGAGCCCGGTGGAGAGCAAGTCCACCATCCCCTCCCGCCACACCTCGAGCCCGGCCCCGCGCACACTGAACGGCACCACCGCGATGCCCGGCGCAGCGTCCTCGGCCCGCGCTTCTTCCGGCGTGAAGCTCCGGCCGCGGTCCTGGATCACCACGTAGAGTCCCGCCACGCCGAAGAGGAGCGCAAAGGCGAACGCCCCGCCGAGGATCGCCCGGCCCCAGGTGAGGTGCGGGAGGCGTCCTGCGGCGAGCGAGTCCTTCATCTCGCCGAGCGCGACCGCGCGGGCGCGGGGCACGTCGCCGGCCGCGGCCCGGTGCGGCGTGAGCGGGTGCGACTGCACCCAGGCGGTGGCGCAGAGGATGACGAGGCCGATCAGCAGCAGGATGATGGCCGCCGGCATCGCCCACTGGGGCAGCCCCAGATTGCCGATGAACAGCGACGTGACTTGGAGAATGACCCAGGAGGCGCCGGCGTAGATCGCCAGCAGCTGAAAGACGCGCGCCTGCCGCAGGCGCGACCAGAAGCTCACGTCAGGCATGGAGCGAAGGTAGAGCGGGACACGACAAAGCGGAAGTGACGGCTCAGTCAAGAAACAGATCGGTCACCAGCGGCACGGCGGGATCCACCGCATAGCGCGCGAAGTCCGTCACCCCCGCCTCCCGCAGCACGTCCTCGTCGAGGAAGAAGTTGCCGCTGCACGCGCGGCTGTCGCGCGCGAGGATGGCGTGCGCCGCATCCGCGACGATCTCCGGACGGCGGCACTGCGTCGGCCGGATCGCGCCCCCCAGCATCGCCACCGCCGCGGTAGCGATCACGGTGCGCGGCCAGAGCGCATTGACCGCGATCCCGTCGGGCCGGAATTCCTCCGCCATGCCGAGTACGCAGAGGCTCATCCCCATCTTCGACAGCGTATACGCGGCATGGGGCGCGAACCAGCGCGCCTCCAGGGATGGCGGCGGCGCGAGTGTGAGGATGTGCGGGTTCGGCGACGTCCGCAGGTGCGGAAGGCACGCCTGCGAGCAGAGGAACGTTCCCCGGACGTTGATGTCCATCATCAGGTCGAACCGCTTCGCCGGCGTCGCGAGCGTGCCCGTCAGACTGATGGCGCTGGCATTGTTGACGAGCACGTCGAGCCCGCCAAAGGCGGAGACCGCCGCGGCCACGGCTGCCACGATCTGCTCCTCGAACCGGATGTCGCACGCCACGGCCAGCGCCCGGCCCCCTGCCGCCTCGACCTCCGCAGCCACCGAGTGGATCGTTCCGGGAAGGCGCGGATGCGGGGCGGCTGACTTTGCCACGATCACGAGGTTGGCCCCGTCCGCCGCGACCCGCAGCGCGATGGCGCGGCCGATCCCGCGGCTCGCCCCCGTGATGAGGACCGTCCGTCCGGCGAGCGGCGGGGTGGTCATCTGCCGCACCGGGCGCAAAAGCCGGGGCACCCCTCGCCCGGCAGGGCTTCCCGTACCCCCCGTTTCGTCCCGGCGAGCGGTACGCCGGCGCGCCAATGCCGTCCCGACGGGGGGCGAAGATGAGACCCCCGCTTCCCCCAGAGTGGAACCGCGCTACCGTGCCAGGCAACGCGTGTCCGCGTTCGGGCCTTTCGGACGCCCGGGCCGTCACCTGAATCCGCCAATTCCCCCCTAATCGCCAGCCTGCACTTCACTTAGCCCCTCAGGCCCGGGTACGGCCCATGCGAGTCCTGACGCCTGCCGCGTTCACCCGTACCACTCACCATGCAACACAACGGCAGGCCGCCATGACACTGACGCAGAGCAAGACCACTCCCTGCACCGCCGACAGCCGTAGGTTGATCGCCATGATAGCCAGCTTCCTCTACGCCGTCACCGCGCTCGCCTGCTCCCAGACGCCGACGGCGCTGGGCCGCGATGCCACGCCCGAGGTCGTCTCCGTCAATGTCGTTCCCGGCGTCGCCGCGCTCGAAGCGAGCGATTCGCTGCGGTTCTTTGCCGACATCCGCGACCAGTCGGGCCGGGCGATCACGACCCCCGTCTCCTGGCAGGCGACTGGCGGGACCATCAACGGCCAGGGCGTTTACGTCGCCGGCGCCGCTCCGGGCGAGTACGAAGTCCGGGCGATTTCGATCGGACAGTTGATCGGCGCCGCGCGCATCCGAATCGAGGCGCTGCGCAACCCGCGTCCGGTTCCGCCAGCCGCGCCCCGCGTCGTGGCCGTCCGGCTCGAGCCGCAGCAGGCGCGTCTCAATCCGGGCGCGACCCAGACCTTCGCCGTCACGCTGCTCGACAGTCTCGGCCGGGTAATGAGCGGTGACGTCACGTGGCAGGTAGCTGGCGGCTCCATGAGCGCCAATCAGTTCACCGCCGGCTCCGCCGCCGGCTCGTTCCAGCTCGTCGCCCGCAATGGCCTCGCCTCGGCGTCCGCCACGGTGGAGATCGCCGCGCCGGCTCCGGTGCTGCCCGCCGGCGTCCCGATCGCGCCGGGTCAGAGCATTCAGGCCGCCGTCAATTCCCATCCGGCCGGCACCACGTTCGTCATCCGGGCCGGCACGCATCGCCGCCAGACCGTGCAGCCGAAGGACGGCATGACATTCGTCGGCGAGGCCGGCGCAGTGCTCGATGGCGAGAACAGCACCCGGCATGCGTTTGAGGGCAGGGCGCGGAACGTGACGATTCGCGGCCTCGTCATCGAGAAGTACTCCAATCCCGCGCAGGAGGGGGCCATTCACGGCGGCGGCCACTCCGCCGCGGAATTGAGCACCGGCTGGCTCGTCGAGAACAACGAGGTCCGGTACAACGGCGGCACCGGCATCCGCGTCGGCCACCGCATGCGGGTCGCGGGCAATAACGTGCACCACAACGAGCAGATGGGCATCGGCGGCCTGGGCGACGACATCGTCATCGAGGACAACGAGATCGCGTGGAACAACTATCGCAAGGCGTTCGATTATGGCTGGGAAGCCGGCGGAACCAAGTTCGTCAAGACGCGGAACCTGGTGGTGCGGAACAACCATTCGCACCACAACTGGGGCCCCGGGCTGTGGACGGACATCGACAACATCAACACGACCTATGAAGGCAACGTGGTCGAGGACAATGCCGATACCGGTATCTTCCACGAGATCAGCTACGCCGCCGTCATCCGCAACAACGTCGTGCGGCGGAACGGCTTCGATAAGGCTGCCTGGGCCTATGGCGCGGGCATCCTGATCGCGCACTCCCCCGACGTGCAAGTGTACGGCAACACCGTCGAGAACAACTACAATGGCATCATCGGGATCCAGCAGGATCGCGGCAGCGGCGCCTACGGTCCGCACACCCTGGCCAACCTGTACGTCCACGACAACACGGTGATTCAGCGCGTCGGGCAGTGGGCCGCCGGCGCGGCGCAGGATGTCGGCGACGGCGGCTTCTTCGGCCGTAACATCCGGTTCGAGCGCAATCGCTACACGCTCGACACGGGCAGTCGCCGCTTCGAGTGGGAGAACGGCCAGCGGACCGTGTCGCAGTGGATCGCGTACGGCCTGGACGTCAGCGGCAGCTTCAACTGACGCGGTCTCGATAGGCGGCTCGTTTCGTCAACCGCGCGGGCGGCGCTCTGCCCCCGCGCGGTTTTTTTCTCCTCCCCTACGGTGATAGGCCAGATCGGGAGCGCCGGCTAACTTGCCCGCGCGATGTTCCCGCCGGCACCGGCCGGCCCCGGCATGGCCGACGGCCGTGCCGCACCGTGGACTCCACTCGAGGACAGTGTGAACTGATGGCTCTCGGGTTCGAGGCGCTGGCGGCACGTTTCGGCGTGCTGGTGACCGCACGCCGGAACATGGTCGCCGGTCTGAGCGATGCCGCCCTGGCGTCGCTCGCGACGTTCGCCGTCGGTATCTTCGCCGTACGCACCCTTGACCCCGCGCTCCTCGGCGGATACGCCCTCTGTTACCAGGCGATTTTTCTGGTGGGCATCATCCCGGCCAACCTGCTCTTCACGCCGGCCGAGGTGGCGGTCGTCGCGTTCCCCCGCGGCGAACGACTGGGCCACCTCGGGCAGTCGCTGCGGTTGGGGGCGCTGCCGGCGGCCGCCGCGGCGCTGCTCGTGACCCTCTGGGTGGCAGTCGCCCCGAACGAGCTCCCCGCCGAGGCGATTCGCGCGCTGACGGTCACGGCCGTGGCGACCGCCTTCCTCTCCCCCGTCCAGGACCACGTGCGCCGGATGCTCCACTCCGGCGGAGCGTCCTGGTGCGCGGCGATCGTCTCTGCCGTCCAGCTCCTCGTCGTCGCCGTTGTGCTGGCGCTGCACAAACAGCTCAGCATCTCGGTCTGGTGGATTCCCTTCGGCGCGCTGGCGCTGGCTAACGGCGCCTCGCTGGTGATCGCGCTGCTCTGTGCCGGGAGGCGATGGGCCGGACGGCCGGGCGCCGAGCGCCTGCGGGCGGGCGAGCTCGTGCGCGCGGGCCGCTGGCTCGTCGGCTGGTCGCTGCTCAGCCCGGCCGCGGGCTTCATCGCTGCCGCCATCGTGTCGCGGACGGCGGGGGCCGAGGCGCTCGGGTATGCCGAGGGGGCGCGCGTCGTCGCCCAGCCGGTGTGGGTGCTCGCCGTCGGTCTCTCGTCGGTGCTTGGACCGCTGTCGATGGCCGCCGGGCGCGAGCGCTCGGAGCGGTCGGCGCGCCGCGTCTCGCGGGGCTTCATGTGGACGGTCGGGGCGGCCGGACTCACCTGCATGCTGGCGTTCGGCATGGAGTGGCGCGGAAACGTGTTGAGCTGGCTGTTGCCCACGGCGTACGCCGTCAACGGGCTGGTGCTGGTCACGTTGCTCGCGCAGACGGCGACCGGGCTGCTGTTCCCCTACCGCTCGGAGCTGCTGGGAGCCCGCCGCGAGGCCCCGCTGACCAAACTTGAGATCATCGCCAGCGCGCTACGGGTCGTGATGGCCGGCACCGCCCGGGCCACGCACGCCTTTGCAATACCACTGGGGTATCTCGCGGTCGGTATCGCCCGCGGGATTGGTTACAAAGCCATCCTCCGCACCGTCTACCGCTAGGAAGGCCGCCCTTCAGCGGCCGCGCTTCAGCAGGGTCTGGCCGCCGTCGACGGTCAGCACCTGGCCCGTAACATGGGCCAGCTGCGTCGCCAGCGCGACGTACGCCGCGGCGACATCGTCCGGGGTCCCCAGGCGGCCCAGCGCCGAGCCGGCCTCGAGCCGCTCGAAGTGGCCGGCATCGTGGGCCCAGAGGCGCTCGGTGCGGGGCGTCCGGATCGTCCCGGGGGCGACGACATTGATCCGGATGCCCTCCCGGCCCAGCGGCCCCACCAGCGCGTGCATCATCCCGATCAGCCCCGCCTTGGCCGCCGAATAAGCCGGCATGCCCAGCCCGGTCAGGGCGTTGAACGAGGAGGTCAGCGTCATCGAGCGGTCCCCGGTGCTCCGGCGCCACCACGGGAGGACCGCCTGGAGCAGGCCAAAGGTGGTCGTCAGATTGGCCTCCAGCGACGCCCGGAAGACCTCGATCGGGAGCGCCAGCGGATCGTCCTGCGTTCCGGGCTCTTCCGGGAGCGCGCCGCCGGCGATCTGGATGACGTGGGTCAGCGGTCCGCACGCGATCGCGCGCTCGATCGCCCGCGCCACCTCAGACCTCGCCTCGAGGTCCACCACGATCCCGGTAAAGTTCGACGGCGCGACCGCGACGACCGACGGGTCGCGATCCAACCCCACCACCTCGAATCCGGCCGCCACGAACGACCGCGCGCTCGCCGAGCCGATGGCGCCCGCGGCG
>JBHENR010000272.1:0-9616 GCA_046262555.1 Gemmatimonadota bacterium
GCATCGGCATGCGCGAGATGGGGAAGACGGCGATCGAGTTCTACAGCGAGTGGAAGACCGTGTATATCGATTATACAGGCCAGCAGCGCAGCAGCCTGGTGTACTGACGTGTCGGCGACCGCTCTCCCCCTCATCATTCGAAAGGCTGAGATCATCACGGCGGTGGATCGCGTCCGCGCGGATGTGCGAGTAGAGGCCGGCCGCGTCGTGGCGCTTGGTGAGGACCTGCCCCGCGCGCGTGGCCTCAGCGAGATCGATGGCGCCGGCCAGTACCTCATCCCCGGGGGTATCGACCCGCACGTCCACATGGCCCTCCCGTTTATGGGCACGACCTCGATCGACGATGCGGAGAGCGGATCCGTCGCGGCGATAATGGGCGGGACGACGGGAATGATCGACTTCGTGATTCCGCCCAAAGGCGGCTCGCTGCTCGAGACCCTCGAGGTGTGGCACGCCAAGTTCGAGGGGAAGGCGGCCCACGACTACACCTTCCATATGGCGGTCACCGACTGGGACGAGCGGATCGCGCGCGAGATCCCGATCGTGGTGAAGGAACACGGCATCACGTCGTTCAAGATCTTCATGGCGTACAAGGGCGTGCTGGGGGTGGACGACGAGCAGATCATCCATATCCTGGAAGCCACAAAGGCCGCTGGCGGGTTCGTTAACGTGCACGCGGTGAATGGCGACGTGCAGCTCCTGCTGGCCGACCGATTCGCCGAGCGGGGGGACACCGGAACGCGCTTCCACGCGCTGGCCCAGCCGCCGCGGGCGGAGGGCGAGGCGACCGGGCGGGTGATCGATCTGGGCGCGATCACGGGGCAGCAGGTGTACATCGTCCACGTGACGTGCGACGACGCGGTCGAGCGGATCGCGGCGGCGCGGGAGCGGGGCGAGCCGGTGTGGGGGGAGACGTGCCCGCAGTACCTGCTGCTCGACGACTCCCTCTATGACCTGCCGGACTTCGAGGGCGCCAAGTACGTCCTCTCGCCGCCGCTCCGCAAGACGGAAGACCAGGAGGCGCTCTGGAACGCGCTCGCGCGGGACGAGATCTCGGTCGTGGGCACCGACCACTGCGCGTTCACGTTCGCCGGCCAGAAGGAGATGGGGCGCGGCGACTTCCGCAAGATCCCGAACGGCTTCATGGGGCTGCAGGAGCGGCTGACGCTGCTCTTTACCCACGGCGTGCTGAAGCACCGCATTACGCTCAACCGCTGGGTCGAGCTCTGCTGCACCAATCCGGCGAAGATCTTCGGCCTCTATCCGCGGAAGGGAACGATCGAGGTGGGGTCCGATGCCGATCTCGTTCTGTGGGACCCGGCGGCCTCCAATACGATCTCGGCCAGAACCCACTTCTCGCGCTGCGATTACAACGTCTACGAGGGGTTCGAGACGATCGGCGCGCCGACCAAGGTGTGGGTGCGGGGCGAGCTGGTGGCGGATGGCGGCGAGTACGTCGGCACGCCGGGCTACGGCCGGTTCGTCAAGCGCCCCGCGCGATAGCGCTTCCCGCCGCCGCCGCGCTATCGTAGCCCGATGCGCGTTCCCAGCCGCTACACCATTCTCCGCGTCGTTGGACTGCCGGTGCGGGTTTTCTTCCGCCGGCTGCGGGTCCTCTTCCGCGACAACGAGAACGCGCTCTTCTTCACCGCGGTCTGCCTGACGGGACTTTTGGGCGGGCTGGCGGGCGCGGCCTTCCGCTGGCTCCTGGCGCTCACCACCGGCGTGTTCTGGGGCCGGCCGGGGCCGGTGGTGATCGCCGCGCTCGCCGCCCCCTGGTACCTGCGGCTCCTCGTCCCGATGGTGGGCGGGGCGCTGGCGGCGGCGCTCATGGTGCTGTTCGCGGTCCGGCGGGCGCGGGAGGAGTCGGGCGGGTTTCCCGAGATCATGTAGCTGGTGGCGCTCGGCGGCCGGCTGATTCGGTTGACACCGGCGCTCCAGCGATC
This sequence comes from Gemmatimonadota bacterium, assembly GCA_046262555.1. Lineage (GTDB taxonomy): Bacteria > Gemmatimonadota > Gemmatimonadetes > JACCXV01 > JAHWKZ01 > JBHENR01. The sequence goes on from JBHENR010000272.1 coordinate 1,947, forward strand.
GGCCGCGTCGCTCATGACGCTGGCGTCGGGCGGCGCCGTCGGGCGCGAGGGGCCGATGGGCCAGATCGCGGCGGCGCTGGGGTCGCGGGTGGGCCGCTCGCTCCGGTTCTCCGAGGAGCGGGTGCGGATCCTCGTCGCGGCGGGGATCGCGGCCGGCTTCGCGGCGGCCTACAACACCCCCATCGCCGGCACGCTGTTCGTCATGGAAGTGACGATCGGCGCCTTCAACATGCTGTTCTTCGGGCCGGCCAACGTCGCGGCCGCCATCAGCACGCTGGTTACGCGTCTCTTTGTGGGCGCCGGACCGATCTACCCGGGCGTGACGATCACCGTGGTGTCGGTGTGGGAAGTCGTTCCCTATCTGCTGCTGGGATTCCTCGCGGGGCTGGCGTCGGTCCTGTTCCAGCTGGTGATGGAACGGATGTACGCGTTCTGGGGGCGGCTCCGGCTGCCGCTCCTCGTGCGGGTTCCGCTGGGGGGCCTCGCCGTGGGCGCCGCCGCCGTCGCCTGGCCGCACCTCCTGGGCAACGGCTACGAGTCGATCAACATGGTGCTCGCGGGACAGCTCGCGCTCAAGCTGATGGCGATCCTCTTTCTGATGAAGATGCTGGTGACGAGCGCGACGCTGGCGTCGGGCGGCTCGGGCGGGGTCTTCACCCCGACGATGTTCCTGGGCGCGATGCTGGGCGGGATCTTCGGCAGCTATCTCCACCTCGCGTTTCCGGGCCAGACCGGCACGGCCGGCGGCTACGCGCTGGCGGGGATGGGCGGCCTGGTGGCGGGGACGACGCACGCGCCGTTTTTGGCCATCATCCTCATCTTCGAGCTGACGCAGGATTACGGGATCGTGCTGCCGCTCATGCTGACCTCGGTGATGGCGTACTGGACGGCGCGGACGATCCGCGGGACGTCGATTTACACGGAAGAGCTCCGCCGCCGCGGCATGCGGTGGGAGGGCACCGCCCAGGAGCGGCTGATGCGCTCGCTCACGGTGCGCGACATCATGCATCGCGACGTGCCGCTGCACCCGGAGAATCTTCCGCTGGAGAAGATCGCCGAGTTGTTCAACACGTCGCGCGATCTGCAGATCTACATCGGGGACGCCGACGGGCGGCTGCTGGGGATCGTCGAGCTCCACGAAATCAAGCGGATCCTCCACGAGGAGGAGTTCGGGGCGCTCTTGATCGCGGCCGACCTGGTGACCGACATCCCGGTGGTGACCCCCGACGACTCGCTGGTCGAGGTGAACGAGAAGCTGTGGTTCCGGGATCTCGGCCAGCTGGCGGTAGTGGATGGCGACGAGACCCGGAAATTCCTCGGGATCGTGACCCGGCGCGACGTGCTGGGCGCGTTCGACCGCGAGATCCTCAAGCGCAACGTCCTGCTGGCGAAGGTGCGGGCGGTCGAGGGGAGCGGGTTCGATTACTTCGAGCTGCCGGCTGACGCGCGGATGGCCCATGTGGCGGTGCCGGCCGAGGTGATCGGCAAGGCGCTGCGCGAGGCGGGACTCAGGGATCTCCACGGCATCACCGTGCTGGCGATCCGCCGGCTCGATGCCTCCGGCCGGGATCAGCGCCTGGCGCCCCGGGCCGAGACGGTGTTCCAGCGGGGCGACGTGCTGGTGGTGATGGGGGAGGAAGCCGCGCTCGCCCGGCTGCAGGGGCAGCCGCCGGCGATCTGAGTGGCCGGCGCGCCCTACCCGGAGCGGGTCGCGCGCCAGATCTGCTTCATCGTCGGCCGCGTGCCGGACGACAGCACCGTCACCCGATAGACCGTGCCCCCCGCATAGAGGAGCAGGGCGCAGCCGGCGATCAGGAGCACCGCGGACGCGATCAGCTCGAGCAGCGGCACCGTGGCGACGATCGCCCGCACCGGCATGATGAGGGGTGAGGTGAAGGGGACGAGCGAACCCACCACCGCCAGCGGCCCGTCTGGATCCCCCATCACCCCGAACACCATGAAGAAGCCGATCATCAACGGCATGAGCGCGGGGAACTGGAGCTGCTGCGCCTCCTGCGACGACGTGGCCACCGCGCCCAGCGCGGCGTAGAGGCAGGCATACAGGAAATACCCCCCGGTGAAGAAAAACAGGTAGGTCAGTCCGGCGGAGAGCGGCACGGCGGGCAGCTCGGGGAGCGTAGCGCCCAGCGCGACGGCCAGGTTTTCACCCCAGGTGAGAACCGCCGCGGCGAAGAGCACCCACACGGTGACCTGGAGCAGCCCGGCCGCCCCGATCCCGACCACCTTACCGGTCATCAGCTGGCGCGGCGTGACCGACGAGAGGAGCACCTCGACGATCCGCTTCTCCTTCTCCTCCTGGACGCCGCGCAGAACGGACATCCCGTACAGGAGCACGACGAAGTACGTCGCGAAGCTCATCAGCTGGACCAGGGCGAAGGTGGAATCCGGCGTGCCGCGCGCCTCCGCGCCCCCGAGCGACCGGGCCTCGAACGGCACCGGCGCGAGCGCGGCATCGAGCGCCGCCGGCTCGATGCCCGCCTCCCGCAATCGCTCCGACTGAACCGCGAGCTGGACGGCGGAGCGGATCTCGGCGAGCTCGCCGAAGTTGGCGGCGTTGCGTCCCTCGTAGTGGACGGCCGCGCCGCTGGCGAGGTCCTCGGGCAGCAGCACGAACCCGTCGAGTGAGTCGCTGGTGACCTGGGCGCGCAGCCGGGCGCGCTCCGCCTCGGTGGTTCCGGCGGCGGGGCGCACGACGCGCACCGCGAAGTGGCCGCCGCTGCCGGGCGGCTCCAGGACGCCGGCCACCTCCTCGCCGAGCGTTGCGCTGGAGGCGTCAAGCACCGCGATCTCGCGCGTGCCGCCACCGCTGGTGAACACGAGCGGCAGCGCGAACAGGAGCGCGATAGCGAGCGGGCCGAAGAGGGTGCCGAGCAGGAACGTCTTGGTCCGGACGAACGCCTCGAACTCGCGCCGCCCCACCGCCCAGGTTTTACGCATTGGCTTGTACCGCGTCGGCGACGTCCGCCAGGCCGGGGGCCTCCGCCGCGCGATCGAGGAAGATCTGGCGCAGGGTGGGTTCGACGATCTCGAATCGGCGTAGTCCCACCCCGGCGGCGACGAGCTCCGCCAGCAGCGCCTGGGGGTCGCCCTCCGGGCGCAGCGACACGTGGAGCTCGCCGCCGTCCTCCTGCACCGCCCCAACCTGCGCCGAAGCGCGCACGCGGGCCGCGGCGCCGGAACCCAGCTCGGCCAGCGTCAGCGCGACATGCGAGCCGCCGTGCGCGCGGCGGACGGTCGCCACCGGGCCGTCCACCAGCACCTGACCCCGGGCGATGATGCAGACGTGATCGCAGAGCCGTTCGGCGTGCTCGATCATGTGGGTGCAGAAGAGGATCGTCCGGCCCTGGGTGCGCAGTTCGGCGATGATCTCCTTGAGCACTTCCTGGTTGATCGGGTCCAAGCCGCTGAACGGCTCATCCAGGATGACGAGGTCGGGCTGGTGGATGATGGCCGCCAGGAACTGCAGCTTCTGCTGCATCCCCTTCGAGTACTCCTGGACGCGGGCATCGGCGCGGTCCGCCAACCCCATCCGCTCGAGCCAGGCGTCGATCCGGGGCCGGGACACGCGCGGCGGGACACCCTTGAGCTCGGCGAGGAACGCGAGGACGTTCCGCGCCGTCATGCGGGCGTAGAGGCCCCGCTCCTCGGGGAGGTAGCCGATTCGGTCGAGGGCCGCCGGTGTCACGTCCCCGCCGAAGACGCGCAGCGTGCCGGCGTCGGGCTCGAGGATGCGGAGCAGCATCCGGATCGTGGTCGTCTTGCCCGATCCATTCGGGCCCAGCAGGCCGTAGGTGGACCCGCGGGGGATGCGGAGATCGAGTCCGCGCACGGCGCGGGTGGCGCCGAAGCGTTTCTCCACCCCGACGAGCTCGACGGCTGGCATGGAGGGTTGGAGGGTCAGGCCGGGGCGGGGACGATCGTGTACGCGCCGCCCGCTTTCGCCAGCCCCTCCGCCAGCGCCTTGGCGACGGTCTCGATCGGCGGGGCGAGGAACACGTTGAGCTGGGGAGTCGGCCGGTAGTGGGCGTGAGGTACGCCGGGGACCTCGGCGTGGGCCCCCCGGTGGGCGTCGAGGTACGGCGGCCGGCGGGGGGCCAGAACGCCCTGCGCCACCAGCGTGTCGATCAACTCGGGATCGCGGGCATGGAGGCACACCTGGCCGTGGTGCTCCAGAGCGTAGAGCTCGCCCGCGTCGGCATTGGCGGAACGGATCAGGTAGCGCGGGGCGGGCGGCATGGCGGCGGAACCTAATCGTTTGCGATGGGGGACGGCAGAGTGGACATTGGGCGGATGAGGCGGTTCGTCGTCATCGGCGTGCTGGTCCTGGCCGTCGCGCTCTTCGGCTGGGCGCTGGCTCGCGAACCCTCGACCGTGTCGCCGCTGGTGGGCGGCGCCGCTCCGGCCTTTGCGGTTCCGCTGTTCGACCGCGATTCGACGCTAGCGCTGGCGCACCTCGCCGGCCGGCCGGTGGTGCTCAACTTCTGGGCCTCGTGGTGCCTGGCGTGCCGGGAGGAAGCGGCCGTGCTGGAGGCCGGCTGGCGCCGCCATGGTTCCGACGTGGCGTTCATCGGCGTCGCCATCAACGACGAGCCCGCGGCGTCGCGGGAATTTATCGCCCGCTATGGTAAGACCTACTGGCTGGGGCCGGATGGCGATGGCTCGATGGCGGTGGACTACGGCCTCTTCGGCGTGCCGGAGACGTTCTTCATCGACCGGCGGGGACGGGTGGTGGCCAAGCACACCGGGCCGCTCTCGGCCGCCCAGCTGGAGGCGCGCGTGGCGGAGCTCGTCGTCCGATGAAGCGGTGGAGATTGTGGACCGTGGTCCTGCTGGTGATGCCGTCGGCGGCACACGCCGCCCAGGAGCCGCCGGCTGCGCCCGCACCCCAGCACGGGGTCGTGGAGGACCCGGCGGACGTGCCCGCGACGGCGGCCTTGCCCCCGGCCCCGGTCCTCACCCCCGCGCAAGAGACTCGCGCCCGGCGGATCGAGGGCGAGCTCCGGTGCCCGGTCTGCCGCAGCCAGTCGATCCGCCAGTCGCGCTCCTTCCTGGCGGAGGACATGCGCCGGCGGCTGCATACCATGGTGGCGGCGGGGGCCAGCGATGCCGCCATTCGCGCCCATTTTACGGCTCGCTACGGGGAGTGGATCTTCTTGACGCCCCCGCGGCGCGGCTTTAGCCTGACCGCCTGGCTGCTGCCGGCTTCGGCGCTCGCGGCCGGCGCTCTGGGGATCGCCCTGTTCGCGCGCCGCTGGACGCCGCGGGGCCCGGTTGACGCCGCCGTACCGGTCCCGCAACCGTCCCCCTATCTCGCCCGGCTGGAGCGCGAGCTCGAGGAGACACGATGACCGCTCGGTTCGGCCGGCTCGCGATCGGCATCGCGCTGGTGGGCGCCGCCCTCGCCTACCTCGTGTTCGCCGGCACCCGCAAGAACCTCGTCTACTACTACGAAATCGGTGAGCTCGAGGCGGCCGCCGCCCGGACCGCGGGGCCCATCCGGCTATCGGGCGATGTCGTCGCGGGCACCGTCGAGCGCGAAGCCGAAACCCGCACGCTGCGGTTCGCGATCCAGGCCGCCGAGGGTGGGGCCACGGTTCCGGTGGCGTACGGCGGCACCGTGCCGGACATCTTCCGTCCGGGGATCCAGGTCGTTGTCGAGGGACGGCTGGGGCCCGACGGCACCTTCCAGGCCGAGACCCTGCTCGCCAAGTGTCCCTCCAAGTATCAGGCCGCGGGGGAGCTGCCGCGCTCCTGACGCCGGCGTCCCCCCCGTTCCTCGAGGTCGAGCGTGTGTCCCGCCGCTTCGGCGCCCGGGCCGCGCTCGATGCGGTTTCCTTCTCGCTGGCGACCGGCGCATTCCTCGTCATCGCGGGGCCCAACGGAGCCGGCAAGACGACGCTGCTCCGGATCCTCACCCGCGTGCTGCGGCCCACGGCCGGTACGGTACGGCTGGACGGCGCCGACTGGCTGCGGGCGCCGCAGGCCCGGCAGCGCGAGCTCGGGGTGCTCTCCCACGAGACGTTCCTCTACGACCGGCTGACCGCGGCGGAGAACCTCCGCTTCTTCGCCACGCTGTACGGGCTGGGGGACCCGGCCGCGCGCGCCACCGCCGCGCTGGCCGCGGCCGACCTGATCGATTGCTCTGAGCAGCGAGCGGGGACGCTCTCGCGGGGGCAGCTCCAGCGGCTGGCGATCGCCCGCGCCACGCTGCACGAGCCGCGCTGGTTGGTGCTCGACGAGCCCTATGCCGGGCTCGATCCCGGCGCCGCGGACGCCCTGAGCGACCGGCTCGCGGCGCTCCATGCGTGCGGCCGCACCATCCTGCTGACGACTCACGATCTGTCGCGGGCGCCGGCGGCGGCGAGCCACTTTCTGCTGCTGGCGGCGGGCCGGGTTCGCGACGCGGGCGCGTTCAGTGAGGTCCCGGCGGTCGAGCTGGCGAACCGCTATGACCGGGCGTTGACAAGCTGATGGCGCTCTCGGCCGCCTGGGCGATCCTCGCCAAGGACGTGCGCGTGGAGCTGCGGCGGGTGGAGAGTCTGGCGACGATGATGGGCTTCGCGGCGCTCGTGGCGCTGCTGTTCGTCTTCGCGGGTGATCCGACACCGCCCGATCTGGCCCGGCTGGGACCGGGAGCGCTCTGGGTGAGCCTCCTCTTCGCGGGCGCGCTCGGCTTCACCCGCTGGTTCGCCGAGGAGGAACGCCACGGGGCGCTCGTTGGCCTCCTCGCCGCGCCCCTCGATCGCGAGATCATCTTCCTCGCCAAGTGGGCGGCGGCGCTGGTCTTCCTGTCACTTCTGGAAATGGTGATCGTCCCCGCGACGCTGGTGGTGTACGGGCTCGACATCCACGGCGCGTGGGGCCCGCTGACGCTACTCCTGTTCGTGGTGACGACCGGTTACGCCGCGCTCGGGACGTTCTTTGCCGCGGTGGCGGCCCGGACGACGGCCGGCGAGCTGCTGCTGCCGGTGCTGTTGTTTCCGCTGAGTGTCCCGCTGCTCCTCGCCGGCGCGGAGGGGACGCAGGCGCTCTTCGCCGGTGGCGTCACCGGCGCGTACTGGGACTGGCTCGGCCTCGCGGTGGCCTGTGACGTCATCTTCGGCGTGGTCTGCACGCTCGGCTTCGGCGCGGCCGTGGAGGCGTGACGATGTGGCTCTGGCCCACCTCCTGGCGGCAGTTCTGGTCCACGCTGGATGGCCGCACCTACCACCTGCTGGAATCGGCGCGGCCGTGGCTCGGCTGGCTGGCGGTGGGCCTCATGGTGGTGACGTTCGGACTCGTCTTCTGGTGGGTCCCGCTGGAGGCGATCCAGGGATATCCCCAGAAGATCTTCTACATCCACGTCCCTTCGGCCTGGCTCATGTACGCCTCGTTCTCCGTGGTGTTCGTCGCGTCCCTGTTCGTGCTCTGGCAGCGGAGTTCGCTCTGGGACATCTTCGCCCGTTGCGCGGCGGAGCTGGGGTTTCTGTTCACGACGCTGGCGCTGGTGACGGGCATGCTGTGGGGGAAGCCGATCTGGGGGACGTATTGGACCTGGGATGCGCGGCTCACGACCACGCTGCTGCTCTGGTTCATCTACGGCGGATATCTGCTGCTGCGGCGCCTGGCGCGGCCCGATGCGGACATCGCCCGGTTGGCGGCGATCGTCG
>JBHENR010000273.1:0-5166 GCA_046262555.1 Gemmatimonadota bacterium
GTCCACGACCGCTCGGTCTTTGCTCGCAAGCACTACTTCTATCCGGATCTCCCGAAGGGGTACCAGATCTCGCAGTTCGACCGGCCGCTGGCGACGGGCGGACGGCTGGCGATCGCGCTCGACGACGGCACCCACAAAGAGATTGGTATCACCCGCATCCACCTCGAGGAAGATGCGGGCAAGTCCACTCACGGAGCGGGCGGCACGCTGGTGGATTTCAATCGCTGCGGCATGCCGCTGATCGAGATCGTCTCCGAGCCCGACCTCCGCAGCCCGCGCGAGGCGTTTCTCTACCTGACGGCGCTCAAGCGGACGCTCCAGTACCTGGCGGTGTCGGACTGCAACATGGAGGAGGGGAGTCTGCGGTGCGACGCCAACGTGTCGGTCCGCCCGGCCGGGCGCGAAGCGTTCGGGACCAAGACCGAGGTGAAGAACGTCAACTCGTTCCGTTACGTGGAGGCCGCGCTGGCGTTCGAGATCGCGCGCCAGACGGAGCGGCTGGGTTCGGGGAAGGCCATCGTCCACCAGACGCTCCTCTGGGACGCCGCCCGCGGGGAAGCGCGCCCGATGCGCTCGAAGGAGCTGTCGCACGACTATCGGTATTTCCCCGAGCCCGACCTCGAGCCGCTCGACGTCACGGCCGCGTCTCGCTCGCGGCTCGGGGCGGCCCTGCCCGAGCTGCCGGCCGCGCGCGCCGCGCGATTGGCCGCCGACCACGGCCTGCCCGCCTACGACGCTGGCGTCCTCACGGCCACGCGAGACCTGGCGGATTACTACGAGGCGACGGTGGCGGCGTTCGACCAGCCAAAGGAAGTCGCCAACTGGGTGATGGGCGAAGTCCTGCGGCTCGCCAATGAGCGGGGCGAGGCGGTGACGCTCACGCCGCGGCCCAGCCCGATCGGTCCCGCTGACCTGGCGGCGCTCCTGACCCTGAAAGCCGCCGGCACGATCTCGGGGAGCGCCGCCAAGGAGGTGCTGGCGGCGATGGTCAAGTCCGGCCGGCCAGCGGACGAGCTGATTGCCGCGCGCGGGTTGGGCCAGGTCTCCGACGACGCCTCGCTCGCCGCCGAGATCGACGACGTGCTCGCCGCCCACCCGAACGAGCTCGCCGCCTACCGGGGAGGCAAGCACGGCCTGTTCGCCTTTTTCGTGGGCCAGGTGATGCGACGAATGCGCGGCAGGGCGAACCCCCAGGTCGTCAACGACCTCCTGCGCGCCCGGCTCGAGGCCCCCTGAGAGACCGGCCGGCGCGGGGGCTCTGGTGGGGTGTGCTGGCCGCGGGGCTGATCGCCGCTCCCGCCCGGGCCCAGGAGGCCCCGCCGCGTCCCACCATCGGCCTCGCGCTCGGCGGGGGCGGCGCCCGCGGCATGGCCCATGTCGGCGTACTCCGGTATCTCGAGGCGGAGCGCATTCCGGTGGATTTCCTGGCCGGGACCAGCATGGGCGCGATCATCGGCGGGCTGTATGCCGCAGGGCTCTCGCCCGACGCCATCGAGGCGGTGCTCGCGGGCGCCGCCTGGGACGACATCCTCAGCGACAAGGCCCCCCGCCGCCGGCTCGACTACCGCCGCCGCGAAGACGGCCGGCGGTACACCCTCCAACTCGAGATGGGACTGAGCGGCGAGGGCGTGGAGCTTCCGCGCGGCCTGATCGCGGGCCAGCAGCTCGAGATGCAGCTCCGGCGGCACACGCTGCCGGCGGCCGCTCTCGACCGCTTCGACGACCTGCCAATCCCGTTTCGCGCCGTGGCCACCGATCTCGAGCGGGCGCACACCGTGGTGCTGGATCGGGGCGACCTGGCGCGCGCCCTCCGCGCCAGCATGTCGATCCCGGCGGCCTTTGCTCCGGTGGAGATCGAGGGCCGCCTGCTGGTGGACGGTGGTATGACGGAGAACCTGCCGGTGGATATCGCGCGGGCGATGGGCGCCGACGTCGTGATCGCCGTGGACGTCAGCGAGCCGCTTGTCGGCGCCGAGAATCTGACCTCGTTCCTCGACGTGTCGAGGCAGTCGCTCCGGATCCTGGCCCGGAGCAACACCGATGCCCAGCGGGCGCGCGCCGATGTGGTCCTCACGCCGAATCTGCCCCATGTCGGCCTGGAAGATTTCGGGCCGCCGGCGCCGCTCGTCGCGGGCGGCCTGGCCGCCGCCCGGGAACAGGCCGCGGCGCTGCGCCGATATGCCCTCACTCCCGCGGCGTACGCCGCCTGGCGCGCCACGCATCGGCGGCCGCCGCCCCATCCCGGCCGGATTGCCGGAGTGGAGTACCTCGCGCCGGCCTGGCTGGACGATCGGGTGCTGCCAGCGCACACGCGGACGCGTGCGGGGGATGTGCTGGACCCCTCCCCGCTGGAACGGGACGTCGAGCGGATCTACGGTCAGGGGGAGTTCGAGCGGGCGGACTACACGATACAGATCACCCAGGGCGCGCCGCGCGTCGTCTTCCGGGCGGAGGAGAAACCCTGGGGACCCACCTACCTGCACGGCGGCCTCCGCCTGGTCGCAGGTTTCGGCGGCGGCGACTTCCGCACCGGAGTGGCGAGCGTGACCGGCCGCGTCAACCTCACGCGCCGGCGCCTCACGGCACGCGGTGGGGAATGGCGGACCGACCTGGAGTTCGGCCAGACACGCGGGCTGTTCAGTGAATGGTATCAGCCGCTCGATGTGGCCGGGCGCTGGTTCCTCGCGCCGCAGGCGTGGGGGGAGTGGACGGAACAGGCCCTCTTCACCGACGGCCGCCCGACCGCCGAGTACGACGTCCGGCGGGTCGTCGCCGGGCTCGACCTCGGCCGCCAGTTCGGGCAGGCCGTGGAACTGCGCCTGGGCGTCCGCCGCGGTCGGGTGAAGGGGCGCGTGGGGCCGGGCGCGGCGGATCTGCCGGACCGCAATGACGACCTGGGCGGGTTCCGCATCGCGGCGGCTCTCGACCGCCTGGATGCGGTCAACTTTCCCCACCGCGGCGTGCTGCTGGAGTCCGAGCTGGTGCTGTCCCGTACCGCGCTCGGCGCCGCACGGCCCTACGAGCGGCTCCTCGCCCGCGCCGCCGGCTATGCGACGCGTGAGCGCCACACGCTGTTCCTCGCGCTCCACGGCGGCTCCAGCCTCGGCAGCGCGTTGCCGGTCGACGAGGAGTTCCGATTGGGCGGTCTGCTCTCCCTGTCGGGCTACGGTGAGGGCGCGTTGCGCGGGGCGGACGTCGCAGCGGCCCGGGCCGGCTACTACTACCGCCTCGTCCAGCTGCCGGTCGTGGCGCGCGGCGTCTACCTGGGCGGCTGGGTGGAGGCTGGCGAGGCGTGGCGGCGGGAGGAGTCTCCCGCGCTGGACGACCTCCGCCTGACGGGCACCGCCGCGCTCGGCGCGGATACGGTGGTGGGACCGGTGTGGCTCGGCTACGGCTGGGCCGAGGGCGGCGACTCCCGGCTCTATGTCTCCCTCGGCGCGTCGTTCCACGACACGCTCGACGCGACCCGATGACCCGATCGAGACCGCTTTCCTGCGTTTCCTTCCAAAGAGCATCCAACGCCTGGGCCACCCCCTCTCGAGGAATGGGAAATGAAGCGGAGTCTTCCGGTTTGGCAGGTCGGTCTTGCGCTCATCGTGCTGTTCGCGCTGATGCCGCCGCGGACGGCCGCGGCCCAGGGCTTCTCGGATCGGCTCCGCGGCGTGACCGCCGGCCTGCTCAAGGTGTCCCTGTTCGGGGCGACGGCGATCGATCTCGAGGCGGCGGGACTGGAGACGATCGATGTGGGGGAGCTGGTGTTCGGCGTCGCGAGCGTGGACGTGGCGGACGAGACGGCGCTCCGGGTCCGCGCCTATCTCTACAATCCGGACGCTGCCCCCGCGGCCGTGCCGGTGCCGGGGGTCGCGCTCTTCGTGCTGGTGGATGAGCGAGGGCGGAAGATCGAACTCCAGGCGGTCGAAGTGGAGGACCTTCCCCGTGGGGCGGATGCGGTCAGCGTGCCCGGCCTGGAGCGGACCAACGTGTCGCTGATCTTCAGCGCACCGCCGTCGGGCGCCCTGCTGGGGGCGCTCAAGGTCGGCCCGCTGGGAGTGATTCAGGACATTCCGCTCCACTCCTCGGCGCTGCCCGCGGGCGCCGGGAATGCCTGGTCGCAGCCGGCGCCGCCCGCCGGCGGGAACGTCTGGTCGCAGCCCGCGGGCGGCTCGGTGGCGCGGTCGGCTCCAGCCGGGGCGTCACCGCCCGCCTCCTCGTCACCGGCCGGCAGCCCCCCATCTAACAAGAAGTCCAAGAACTAGCGCGCGGCGACGCCGCCGCTGAACTCGCTCCAGAAGGCCTCGGCTTCGACCGGCGTGTCCAGGCCATCGGCGGACCGCGGCGGGGCCGGTTCCGGGAAGCACTCGACCGCGAGCCGCTCGAGGTCGGCGCTGGAAACGGGACGGGTGGCGAGGAACCGGCTGGCGTCGCCCGCGCGCGTGGCCGCCAGCGGCGCCAGCGCGACCTCGCGGCCGGCGGCGCGGCGGGCCGTGCGGAACGACTCCCGGCGCAGACTCTTGGCCAGCGCCAGCCGCTTGCGACCGGTGGGGTCCAGCGCGTACCCGGCGCCGGCGGCGCCGCGGGCCAGCAGATCCCCCACGTAGGCGCCGCTCAGGGCGCCATACTGCGCCACGTCCGCTTCCGGCAGTTCCCACCGCGACTTGTCCGCCATCCGCACCCAGAGGCCGTGCCACCGCTCGTCGTTCGACAGATGGATCAGCTGCTGGAAAATCCGCTTGTTGACCTGAAACGAGAAGATGGCCTGGGTCAGCACCTGTTCGAGCAGTGCATCGGGCTCAGCGTGATCCATCATCACGACTTCCCGCGCCAGCCGCAGGTACTGCTCGTCATGGGCGCGGTCGAAGCGATACTCCCAGTAGGTGTGGCCGACGTTGCGAGTGTACGGCGTGGCGACCAGCCGGCGGGGAACGAACACGTTGTGGGCGATGGTGTCGGCCGCGAGGTGACTGAGATAGCCGAGCGCGAACGCCTTGAGTGGCGGGGTCGTGGCGCGATCGAGGATCTCGTAGCCGATCGTCCAGTTGTGGCAGTGGCGGCTGAAATGGACGTACCGCTTGGCGAGCGTGATGTCGGCCGACAGGCTGCCATAGAGATACTGGTAGGGATGGGCCGCGAGCAGCTCGCGGATGACGAGGGGCAACACGCCGAGAT
>JBHENR010000274.1:0-2546 GCA_046262555.1 Gemmatimonadota bacterium
GTCTCACCGTGGTCGAATCCGATGCCCGCAAGCGGGCCGCCATTCAGCGCGGCCTCGAGCGGGGCGAGAAACTGGCCCGGGCCGTCAACTACACCCGCGATCTGGGCAACACGCCGCCCAACGAGATGACGCCGGCGCGCCTTGCCGAACGGGCCCGCGGGCTCGCCGAGGAGCATGGCCTGACCTGCACGGTGATGACGGTGCGGGAGCTCAAGGCCAAGAAGATGGGCGGCATCCTCGGGGTGGGGCAGGGCTCGGCAAACGACCCGCGGCTGATCATCCTGCGTTACAACGGAGGGCGGGGCGGACGCGCGCCGGTGGCCCTGGTCGGCAAGGCGATCACGTTCGACACCGGCGGCATCTCGATCAAGCCGTCGCAGAACATGGAAGAGATGAAGTTCGACAAGATGGGGGGCTGTGCGGTGCTCGGCATTCTGATGGCGGCGGCGCTGCTCGAGCTCAAGGTCAACCTGCTGGGCGTCATTCCGGCGGCCGAGAACATGCCCAGCGGGACGGCCTACCGGCCGGGGGACATTCTGACATCCTATTCCGGCAAGACGATCGAGATCATCAACACGGACGCCGAGGGGCGCCTCGTCCTGGCGGACGCGCTGACCTGGGCGAGCGAGCAGAAGCCGCGGCAGATCATCGATCTCGCCACGCTGACGGGCGCCTGCGTGGTCGCGCTCGGCCACGCCGCCTCGGGGGCATTCGGCGATCCCGCGATGGTGGCCCGGCTCCAGGCGGCGGGAGAGACAACCGGCGATCGGGCCTGGCCGCTGCCGCTGTACGAGGATTTCAGCAACGACATGAAGTCCGAGATCGCCGACATCAAGAATTCGGGCGGCCGCTGGGGCGGCGCGTCGACCGCCGCGGCGTTCCTCAAGTTCTTCGTCGGAGACGGGATCCCCTGGGCGCATCTCGATATCGCCGGGACCGCCTGGGTGACAAAGCCGAAGGCGTATACGCCCTATGGCGCCACCGGCGCCGGCGTGCGCCTGGTCACGGAATTTCTCTCCACCCGGTAGCGCCCGTGATCGAGACGCGCCATCTGATCGAAGAGGAGAATGGGCGGCTTCGCCGGCTGGGGTTGCTGGTCGATCTGGCGCTGGTTCACGTGGGTCACGACCCCCGCCTCACCCACCGCGAGGCGCTCGACCTCATCGAGCGGTGCCGGGATGCCGCGGTGCGGCTGTTTCCCGATTCCGCCGCGACCTTCGATCTTATTTACCGTCCCCGCTTCGATCGCGTGCTGGCGCGCCGCTGGCCCGTCTCCTGATGGCGGCCCACACCGCGACCTACGACCCGACGGCCCGCGTGCCGCCCGCGATCCGCGGTCTGATGATCGTCTGCGGTGCGGCCTACGCGCTGCAGCTCCTGTTCGATCCCTCCGTTACCCATGTCTTCGGGTTGCGCCCCGCGGCCGTGCTCGAACGAGGCTGGGTGTGGCAGCCGGTGAGCTACCTGTTCCTGCACGGTGGTCTGCTGCACCTGGTGCTCAACATGCTGGTGCTCTGGATGTTCGGCACCGAGATCGAACGGCTGTGGGGTTCCCGCGCGTTTCTCGGCTACTACTTTATTTGTGGTCTCGGCGCGGCCGCGCTGTCATTCCTGCTGACGTATCAGGCCACCATTATCGGGGCGTCGGGCGCCGTGCTCGGGGTGCTGCTGGCGTTCGGCGTGCTGTTCCCCGACCGCACCATCCTCGTCTGGTTCGTCATTCCCATCCGGGCCAAGTATCTGGTGGCGGGACTGGCGGTGCTCGAGCTGCTCTATGTGCTCTCGGCCCGCGGCGGTCCGATGGCCAACGCCGCCCACCTCGGCGGCATGGCGACCGGGTTTCTCTACCTGATGTGGCGGGGCGATGCGGGCGGGCCGTTCCAGCGTCTGCGCGCGCAGTGGCGGCGGCGGCATCTGCAGGTGCACGAGGGCGGGCCACCCCGTCCCCCCGGTGACGCCGGGACGGAGGCGAAGATCGATCGCATCCTCGACAAGATCTCGGAGCAGGGCCTCGACAGTCTGACGCCCGAGGAATCCCGCCTCCTGGACGACGCGAGCCGGCGCCGGCCGCGCAGCTGAGGCCGCGGGACGCGCGTGGCGACGGCCATCACGCTGACCACGGATTTCGGCACCGCCGACGGCTACGTGGGCGCGATGAAGGGCGTCATCAGCGACATCGCCCCCCACGCCCAGATCCATGACCTGACCCATGACATTCCGGCGCAGGACGTCCGGGCCGCCGCCTTCGCGCTCTACCGGGCGGTCCCCTTCTATCCGCCGGGCAGCGTTCACTGCGTTGTGATCGACCCCGGCGTCGGCACGGCGCGCCTCCCGCTGGCGGTGCTGGCCGTCGACCGGCAGTACCTGGTGGGGCCCGACAGCGGGGTCTTCTCGCTCTTCTGTCCGCCCTTCGTCGATGCCGAGCCCGCGGCGGTGGCGCTGACCGAGTCCCGCTGGTGGCGGACGCGCGAGGCGCCCAGCGCGACCTTCCACGGGCGCGACCTCTTCGCGCCGGTGGCGGCGCATCTGGCGCGCCTGATCGAGAC
>JBHENR010000275.1:0-15946 GCA_046262555.1 Gemmatimonadota bacterium
CCCGCCGGACCGGCGGGACCCTGCGGACCCTGCGGACCCTGCGGACCCTGCGGGCCTACGGTGCCCGAGGGATCCGTGTTGGTGGAGAACACCAGCGGGTTGAGCTCGAACGCGGTATGGCCGGGCAGGCACGCACTGAGCAGGCCAGGCTCGCCGACCCGGTAAACCAGGCCGCCGGGCGTGTTGTAGCAGGCGCGCACGACCGTCGCCGCATTGCTGAGCGTCTGCGATCGCGCATCGACCGGCACCAGGAGCAAGGCGAGCAGGAACAGGGCGGCGGGAGCGGCGGCGGACAGGGTCCGCTGCACGCACAGGGCCCAACGACCACGATGGCTGGAACGTGGCTGCCTCACCTAACCTCGCACGGCAAGAGGATGTGGAACCCACTGGGCGGTGCCACGGATGACGGCCTGCGACTGGGCGATGTACAACCCGATGGCGTCGAGGACCGGCCGGTCGACGGCGGAGAATTCCGGGCGCTGGAGATACTGCAGACTGACTTGATGCAACCGCTCGAGATCCTGATCGGTGTCCGCCACGTCGCGCGCGGCGAGATCCGTCCCCAGCTGACGGGAGAGCACGACCATCGGCTGGGCGGCGGTCCGGTCGGACAGGAGCTGGGTGAGCTCCCGGACCGAGAACTGGTCGTAGTACAGGCGCGCCAGCATCGCGGGCCGCAGGTCGTCTACCGGCGGAGCCGGCGGATTGGCCACGGGAGGGATCGTGGGGCTCGGCAGACCGGTGGGGCCGCTCTGCCCGCAGGCAGAAAGCACTAGCACCAGGCAGCAGACCCCCGTCATGGCCAAACTTCTCGCGGACATTCTCTATCCTATCTATGTCAAATGTGATCAAAGGATTTTCTGTCAACTCGTCGGCCGGTGTAATGCATTGATCATGCCAAAACATGACTTTTCCCTCGGGGAGAAGTGGGGGAGCCGGTGTCAGCCGTTTGGGCCGGCAGGCCAATGCATGCCCGCGAGCCAACGGGCCCCCCCAGAAATTCGATCCGCTCGCTCCCAGAATTCTGCGAGGCGCAGCCTTCTGAAAGTCGAGACGAGCTGGGCGCAAGGACGCCAAGCTTCTGATACACAATGCGTTGGCGGATAAATTCCGAACGTCCGCCGGAACCGGCGGATGGGGGGACGTGACAACATCGCAAGTTGAAGGCCAGCCCCGCAAAGACCCCGCGCGGCTGCGGGAGACTCGGCTCTACTCGATCGGTGTCTTGGGACGCTGGTCCATGCGGGCGATCCAAGCCGCCCAGCGCGGCCGGCCGTCGGTGGTTTGATGCTCCATCAGCAGGCGGTGAAAGAGGTGGCTGTCGGCGGGATCCTTGTGGACGGCGTACTTCAAGAACGGATAGGCGGCGCAGTCCGCGGCCGAGAACTCGCCCCCCAGTAGATAGTCGCGCCCATCGAGCAACGCCTCGAAACGATCGCAGGCGGAGGCGATCTCTCCGGCCAGGTGGGCCACCCGCGCCGCATCGGGCTGCGGCCGCTCGAGCTCCTCGACCAGCGCGTTGGGGGGTCGTTTCCAGACGCCGTTGAACCAGTCGAGAAACGTCTCCATCTCGGCGCGCCGGGCAGGCTCGGCGGGAAAGAGCGGCGCCTGGGGATAGCGATCTTCCAGGTACCGAAGAATCGCCGTCGAGTCGAACACGACGGTGCCGTCGTCCTCGATGACGGGCACCAGGTCCTGGCCACTGATCGCGCGGACCGCGCTACGGTCGTCCGGATCGATGACGATGACGTCGGCCGGCACGTTCTTGTGCGCGAGCGCAAGCGCGACCCGCTCGACGTTGGTCGAACTGGCATAGCCGTAGAGTCGAAGCACGCGTCCTCCTGGTGGTCAGATGCGGAACAGCCGGCCAGCGGCGGGCAAGCTACACTTTCCCTCGCTCATGAGCGACGACGCTTCTCCGATCGCCGCCGCGCGCGCGATCGCGCGGCAGCGCATGGTGACAGACCAGATCGCCCGCCGCGGCGTGCGCGACCCGGCAGTGCTCGAAGCGATGCGGACGGTTCCCCGTGAGGCATTCCTTCCCCTCGATCTCCACCCGCTCGCCTATGATGACACCCCGCTGCCGATTGCCGCGGAGCAGACGATCTCGCAACCCTACATCGTCGCCCTGATGGCTGAAGCGCTGGCGCTCGAACCGGCGGATCGCGTGCTGGAGGTGGGAACGGGGTCGGGTTACGCCGCCGCCGTGCTGAGCCGGATCGCGGCGGAGGTGTACTCCGTCGAGCGGCACGCGGGGTTGGCCGCGGGCGCCGCCGCGGCGCTGGCCGCGCTCGGCTACGGCAATGCGCGCGTGCTTCACGGAGACGGAACGCAGGGGTGGCCCGAGCACGCGCCCTATGATGCCATCGTGGTGGCGGCGGGCAGTCGAAGCGTTCCACCGGCGTTGCGGGCCCAGCTCACGATCTGCGGGCGGCTGGTCATTCCGCTTGGCGACACACCGCACCTGCAGGAGCTCGTGCGCATACTCCGCACGGGCCCGGACAGCTATCGGCAGGAAAATCTGGGCGGCGTGCGATTCGTGCCCCTCGTCGGCACGCAGGGCTGGCTCGAGTCGCCGCCGGACGCTTCGCTTACCACCGCCTGGAGGCGCCGACCCCGAGGAAGACGTCGGGTTCCGCGGCGCTGAATCCTATGCCGATTCGCGCATCGAGCTGCACATCGGGTCCAAACAATAGCGTGAGGCCGGAGTTCAGGTAGCCGGCGTCGGCCCCGTCGGGGCCAGCCGGAAGGAACCCATATCCTTCTACATAGCCGCCCAGCCGCGGCGTGAGCGCGAGCGCCGCCGTCAGACTCCCCGTGCCCTGACCGAATCGTTCGCCCGCCTCGCTGGCTGCTGCTGCACCGACATTCGCCGCCAGGGCCAGGCGATCCGAAAGCTCCCACGCGAGCGCCAGCTTCGCCTCGGGCTGCCAGGCGTTCTCCCCGAAGGCCGCGGCGCCCGTCGGCACCGACGTGGAGAGGAGGAGCGCGGCGGCGGGCCGCAGGCCGCGCGCACCCGGGGGCGCGGCGAGCACCAGCTTGGCGCCGAGCGTTCCATCATCCAGGCCGGAGGCGTCGTCCGTGTCGCCCTCCGTCCACACGAAGGAACCGGGCGCAAGGCGCAGCTCCGCCCGGGGACCCAGGCCGATTCGCAACAACACCTCCCCAAGGGCGTGTTCCGTGAGATCATCGACACGTGCCAGCGTGTAGCCGCCTTCCAGCTGCACGCGACCGGTCCCCACGGTCACCGCGCTCTCCGTGAAATCGGGCCGATCCGTCACCAGCGGCTCCCTCTCCGAGGCCTGAGCCTGGAGGCTCGAAGGGACGAGCAGCGCGACGATCAGAAGCCATGGCTTGACCATCGAGTGGAATTTAGTCATGACTAAATTCTGTCACTCGCGCGGGCGTTCGTCAAGCCATCGCGTGGGTGCGTCACGGGGAGGGCAACACGGGGGGACGGGGGGAACGATCGTCGTGCGGTTCGATGCGGACCTGACCGGCTACCCGGGCCAGATACTGCCGGGATGACCCAGGCTGGTGAAATCCGGACCCCATCATCCGGACCCCGGGCCTCACGGCGTTCGATCGCGCGGCTGGCCGCCTCTATGCCGGGGCGCCGGGCAATGCGAACCTGGACCGGGACTCGCGCACGTCAATCGTCAGCGGCCCCGCTCCCGTGGGGGAATCGTCCCTGACGTACTAGTGGCGGATGAACCCGTTACTCCTTGATCTTCTTTCCCGCGTCTTCGATGGCCTCACCCACCTGGCGCTTGCCCTCGCCCCACTTCTCCTGAACGTCGCCTTCGGTCCGCTCCGCCGCGCACTCATCCTCCAGCGCCGGATCCCCGGTCCATTCGCCGACTTTCTCCCTGGCTGCCCCGGTCGCCTGCTTGGACTTCCCCTTCAGCTCGTCATGGTTGGGCATGGTCCCTCCCTACGCTAAGTGTGGTGGGCTCCGTCTCGGGTGCGTTGCCCAAAAGCATAGGACATCTCCTGCCCGGGCGGCGTATGGAACCTGACACAAACGCCTTCACTGCGGACCCGCCGGCGCCTATTGATCGCCCGCTTCCACCCATCGCGCCCGGAAGACGTTCGTCTCGCCCGGCTTCGCCTGGTTGCGGTTCGACGCCCAGAGGAGCTCGCGGCCGTCGCTGCTGAACATGGGGAAGGCATCGAAATCGGGATGGAACGTGATCCGCCGCATCCCGGCGCCGTCCACGCCCACCGTGTAGAGGTCGAAGTTCCGGCCCAGCGAGTCGGCCACGTTGCTGGCAAAGATGATCCGCTCGCCATCGGGAAAGAAGAACGGCGCGAAGTTGGCCGCCCC
Source organism: Gemmatimonadota bacterium (assembly GCA_046262555.1). GTDB lineage: Bacteria > Gemmatimonadota > Gemmatimonadetes > JACCXV01 > JAHWKZ01 > JBHENR01. The sequence continues at coordinate 4,328 of JBHENR010000275.1, forward strand.
GTTGGCGGTCACCGGCCGCGGGTTCGACCCGTCGGCGTCCATCACCCAGATCTCCAGCTCGGTCGGGCGCACCAGATCATCCGCCAGCAGTGCCCGGTAGGCGTCGACCTCCGCCCCCGGCGCCGGGTGGTGGGCGCGATAGACGATCCGCGAGCCGTCGGAGGAGAAGAACGCGCCGCCGTCATAGCCCGGCTGGTGGGTCAGCCGACGGACATTTCCGCCGTCGGCGTCCATCACGTAGAGCTCGAGATCCCCGTCCCGCACCGACGTGAAGACGATGCGGCGGCCGTCGCGGCTGACGGTCGCCTCGGCGTCGTACCCGGGCGTGTCCGTCAGACGCACGAGCCCGCTGCCGTCCGGTCGCGCGGTGAAGATGTCGTAACCCGGGTGGAGCCCCCAGACGTAGCCGCGACTGTGATCGGGTCGGGCGGGGCAGGCTGCGCCGGCGAGGTGAGTCGAGGCGTAGAGGAGTCGATCGCCCGCCGGAAACGCGTAGGCGCACGTCGTCACGCCTGCGCCCGTCGAAACCATTCGCGTCTCGCTCCCGTCGGCGCGCATGGTGAAGATCTGATCGCAGGCGAGCGAGTCGGGCGTGGCCTGGAACACGATCCAGGCGTCGTCCCCGCTCCAGTAGGCCTCAGCGTTCTGACCGCCGACGGTGAGCTGGCGGATGTCGGCGAGATACGCCGCTTCGCCAGACGCCGGCGGGCGGGCGGTCTGCCCGCCGCAGGCGAGGGCCGAAACCAGCCCGATGGCCGGAACGAGGACCCGCTGCCAGCCGCTATCCATGGGCGGCGCGGGGGGCCGGGGTGCACCGCGTCACGGTGACCCCGGCCGCCCGCTGATCGGCCCTACTCCTGCACGGCCGGCGCGGCCGGTGCCGTATGCGCCGCGTGCGGATCCGCCGCCGGCGCGGGGCAGAAGACGGCCGCGTTCCACTCGCCGAACATCCCCGCCGGATTTTCGCGCGCCGTCCAGGCGTGGAGCTCGTAGTGGGGCTGGAATCCGTGCGCCTCATCCGGCTCGGTCGCCGGATCGTCGGCCATGTGCGTGAAAGGGGTGTCGTAGAAAGTCGGTGGGCCTGCCGGATTGGCCGCCCGCCACCCCTCCTCAAAGACCAGGTACTCCACCGCCACCAGCTTGTGCGTGCCGTCGTCCTGCGGTTCGTACACCAGTACCTCGGGCGTCGTCCAGGCGATGGCGCCATCGGTGCCGGTCAGGCGCTCCATCGGCGTCGCCATGTCGATCCCCAGCAGAGAGGGATGGAAGTAGTGGATGCCCATGGCGCCCATCCACGGATCCAGGCCGGCGCCCGCGGCGCTGACGCACATCCCGCTGGGGTCGGGGATGTACCCCGCGTCGAGTGCGGCCTGGGAATCCGCGTACTTCGCGGTCGCCGCATGCATGGCGGCCACATCTTCCGCCTGCGTCTGGGCGGCGGCGGGCGCACTGACGACCACCACGAGACCGGCAGCCGCAAGGAGACGGGCGATGCATAGCCGTACCATCATTGAAGTCCTCCTGAAGTGTGTGACGAGGGGAACGCGGCAAGGTAGCGAGCGGAGCCGACCGCCGAAAGCCCCCGTTCGGCTACATCGGTTCGGGCATGGGGTTGCCTTCGCGGCCCTCGTCCCAGGCGATCGAGAGCACCCACCAGCGGGCGCCATCGTGGATAAGGGTGATCGAGTTGATCCCCCGGGTGAAGGGTTCGGCATCCTCGGCGGCGTGGCGCGAGTCATAGGCGCTCATCGCATTGGCGACGTTGCCGAACCGCTCGAGCGTGCGGCCGCTCTCGCGCTCGAAGAACCCGTTGTCGCGGAAGAAGGCCTCGCCGAAGCGGACGTAATCGTCGACGCCGATCACCCGCAGGCGGGTGTTTCCGTCAGGGCCCGGGGTCGTTGGCGCGAGGACGGCCCCCGGCGCGAACAGCGACCGGAAACGATTCCAGTCACGCGGTCCGGCGGGCCCGGAGATGACGTCGTAGAGCGCGGCGATGATCGCGTCGATCGAGGCCACGTCGGCGGAATCGGCCGCCACCGGCGCGGGAGGCGCCGGCGGATCCTGGGCGGCGACCGGGGCGGTCGCGAGCAGGGACAGGGCAATGGCAACCAGCAGAAGACGGACGACGGGCGGACGGGCCATGGGGCACCACCTCGTGCAGAATGGCGAATGGGGCCGGGGACGCGGCCCAGATTACGCCGGCCCCGGCCGCTCTGCCACCGCGCGTCCGGAGGGTTAGAAGCCCATCCAGTAGGTGAACTTCACCGCCAGGATGTTGTCGCCGTCAGTCGTCAAGGACTCGAACAGGTCACCCGGGCGCACCTGCTTCCCGGCCGCGGCGAACTCCGACCGGTTCTGCTGCCACACCACGAACAGGGCGCTGCCCGGCCGCCACTCCCACCGCATCACCAGATTGCTGCGGAACGACAGCACGTCGAAATCGGGGTTGCCGATGGTGAAGCTTTCGGCACCGTCGGTCACGGTGTAGTCCCCGGACGCGTTGCGGGTAAGGGTCGTGCCCTCCTCCCCGAACGTCACCAGGTCGAAGCTTTCCGCCTGGCGCAGCTGGCCGATGTCGTAGTAGCGGCCGCTGGCCGCAAATGGCTCGGCGTAGAGCTCGAGGCTCAGGTCCGGAGTGAAGGAGTAGTTGGCCCGCACCGGGAGCGCGATCTCGCTCCGGTCGATGAAGCTGAACACGTAGCGGCCGCCGAACGTTGCCGCAGGCCCGCCACCGCGCGCGGTGATAAACTGGCGCGAGCCGGTGCTGCGGATGTAGCGCGGCTGGAACGACAGGGTCAGCCGGTCGGTCGGCTGGGTCCTGAACTCGGGATCGATGCGCCACTCCCAGCCGCCCAGCTCATCGCGGGAGTACAACGTGCGCGAGCCGAAATTGGTGGACTTGTTGCGATTGGAGAACACGCCCAAGGCCACATAGGCATCGCGAGGCGTCTGCATCAGCGGCCCGCCCCGGGTCGCGTTGTCGCTCTGCGACCTGGGGCGCACCGCGGTCTCGACGAAACCACGGGTGAAGTTCACCAGCGTGGCCTCGGCGATGAGGCCGACATTCGAGTACGTCCGGGTGCCGCCGAAATTGAAGTTGTGATTGGTGAACGGGCCGACCACCCAGTCGCGGAACACCGGGCCGGGGGTGGTCTGCCGGTAATTGATGCCGGCCCAGGCGTCGATGTCGTCGGCGGAGCCGAGCCGCCCCGCGTCGTTGATCTCGAAGCCCGGCGACTCAAACGCCAGGCCGTGATTCCAACGCCACCGCCCGGTCCGCTTGCCACCGCGAAGCGTCGCCGCCCACCCCCCCAGCGACGTCCGCGACGGATCGAACTCCACGTAATCCTGGTCGGGCCGCTGAAAGAAGCGCGCGCTGTTGCGCTGCAACCGCGAGATGACCAGCGAATCCCCTTCGACGTAACTGAACCCGACGTGCCCCGCGATCTCGTACCAGCCGTCGGTGAAGCGGCGGTTCCAGTCCACGCCTCCGGAGTACGCCTGCCGGGTGAGCCGCGCGGCGAGCGGGTCGCCGTCGTCGATCCCCCGGCGGACCCCGGTGAGCGTGCCGCCCACCGTCGACGCGTTCGCGCCGAACTGCTGCTGGAGCCGGACGACGCTGTAGGCGGTTCGCGGTTCGACGTCGATCTTATCGAACACCCGGGTCTCGAGGTCGTAGGTCTCCGCCCGCTCGTTGTCGGTCAGCGCCGCGAGCGCCCCGACCGACAGACCCGACTTGAGTTGGCCCGTCACCTTGGCCGCCCCGAGGATGGTGGTCGTGTTGGGGACGAAGGTGAAGTCGCCCTCGGCGAGCCCGTGGGGTGAGGCCCCGATGCGGCGCGAGTAGAAGAACGCCGGTCCCTGACCCTGGAAATTCTGGCTCCCCTCGGTAAAGAACGGCCGGCGCTCGCCAAAAAAGGTTTCGAAGGCGGAGAGGTTGACCTCAGCGGGATCGGCCTCGACTTGCCCGAAGTCCGGATTGATCGTGGCGTCGAGCGTCAGGTTGGGACCCAGCCCCATCTTGAAATCGAGCCCCGCGCGGGCCCCCAGGTCGCTGCCATCATCGAAGGGGTCGTCCGCATTGACGAGGGCGTCGCTGGTAACGCGGGCTTCGCTTGCCACGTAGGGGACGACCTCGATGCGGCGGGTCGGCGTGATCCCCTCGATGCCCACCATTTCGGCGAACCGCGAGGCCCACACCGTCTGGTCGCGCGGGATGACGACGAGGAAATCGTCCTCGTTGAGGGCCGGGATGTAGCGATTGATGTTGAGGCCCCACACCTGCTGGGCGACGTTGTCGAAGCGGAGCTGGGAGAAGGGAATCCGCATCTCGGCGGTCCACCCCTCGGCGTTCACCTCGGTGGCGGCGTCCCACACCGGATTGAAGGTGTAGTCCCGATTGCCGTAGTAGTCGGCATCTTCCGGCAGATAATGGTCGAGCCTCACCCCGGCCGCGGTGACAGCGAACGCATAGGACGTGCGGCGATCGTGGTAGGTATCCAGCGAAACGATCAGCCGCTCGCTCGAGCCCGGCTCGTCGCGCCGGGTCATCCCCGTGTTGATGGTCGACGGATCGGCGCTGTGCATGCGCGCGCCGACGTACAGGGCGTCGCCGTCGTAGAGAAAGGCGACCTCGGTGCGCTGAGTCGCGAGCGCGCCCTCCTCGGGCTCCTTCTGACGGAAGTCCGAGACCCACGACGCCCCCTGCCAGGCGGCGTCGTCGAGCCGGCCGTCGATCGACGGGGGCGTGTCCGCCACGCGGGTGACCTGCACCGTGGGTGGCGCCGTCTGAACCGGCGCTGTCTGGGCCCGCGCGCTGGAGGCCAGCAGGAGCGCTGCGACGACAATGCCGAGGGCCCGGAGTCCGTGCGTAAGGGTCATGAGATGATGGCTTTCCGGTATGCGGGGATGGAGGTGAGCAGCTGCGGAGGCTGCGGGGAACACGAGTCGAACACCCGCGCGTTGGTGCTGGGCGGGGGCGGGACGATCTGCCCCGCGAGACAGACCCCTACGACAACAACCGTTTCCAGGATCATGGGTCAGCGCCCCTCCTTCCGGGCTTCATCGATGAGGCGCGCGAGCCGATCCAGCTCCGCTTCGGTGATGCGCGCATCCGAGACGTCGAGGAGGGTCGCGACCGCGGCCTCCACCGAGCCATCAAAAAAGGTCCCCAGCAGCCGGCGCAACGCGGAGCGCGCGGCGGCCTCGACCGGAATCGTCGCCAGAAAGACGTACCGCGGGCCGTCCTGTTCATGCTGGACGTGGCCCTTCTCTTCCAGCACGCGCAGCAGCGCGCGGACCGTGGAGTAGCTGGGCGGATCCGGCAACGCCGCGCGCACATCGGCGGCGGTGACCCGGCCGTGCTGGTAGACGACGTCCATGATCTGCCGCTCGCGCCGGCTGAGACCCTGCGGATGAACCGCCATGCCTCCTCCTGAGCTGATCTAGGCAAACGGGGCGATGCGGGTTTCCTCGCATGCTGCTATTTTTTTAGCTCACCTGGTCCAGGTTGTCAAGCCCGCGCCGCGCAAAGGGGGTATCTTGAGCCGATGATTTACTTCCTGATCCCGGCGTTCGAGGAGGAGGGCACCATCGGCCTTCTGCTCTATAAGATCCGCCAGGTCATGCGTGAGGTCAGGCGGGACTACCTCGCCATCGTCCTCGATGACGGCTCCGCCGATGAAACCGGCGCTGTGGCCGATCGGTACCAGCGGTTCCTCCCCGTCAAGGTCCTGCGGCATGCCGAAAACCGGGGCTTCGGACCGAGCCTGGACCGCCTCGTGCGCGAAGCGGCCCGGCTGTCACGCTTCCCCGAGCGCGACGTGGCGATCGTCCTGGAGGGGGACTTCTCCTGGTCGCCCGAGACGGTTCCGGACATGGTGCGCGCGGTCTAGGCGGGGGCCGACGTCGTGATCGGCACGCCGGCGGCGCGGGTTCCCGAGCTCGACGCTCCCCCTCGCGGGGTGCGCTGGAGCGGGCGCATCGTCTCGACGGTGTTGCGGGCGATCATGCCGGTGCCCCATGTCACCGATTACACCTCGACCTTCCGGGCCTATCGTATCGCGGCGCTCAAGCGGGCGATCACCACGTTCCAGGAGGGATTGCTGACCTCCCCTGGAGTGGCCGCCAACGCCGAGCTGTTGCTGCGGCTGAGCCGCTTCCATCCGGTCGTCACCGAAGTGCCCGCCCGCTGCCGCTACGACATCCGGCCGCGGGGCTCTCGCCATCAGTGGCGCCGGGCGGTGCGGGCCCATCTGGGGCTTACCGGACGGGTGGAGCGGGCCGCGCGCGGCCCCCAGGGCGCCTCGGCGTAGCGGACGTGCGCCCGCGGAACCCCGCCCGTCGCGGGGCGTATTACCTCGCCAGCATGCGCATCCTGCCCCTCATCGCGCTCTTTTCGCTGGCCGCCGCCGGCCCTGCCGCCGCCCAGGCCGCAGCGCAGGCCGCCACCCGGCCCGCTGCCGCCCCGGCCCGGCGACCGGCGCTCCCAGCGGTTCCGTTCGGCCCGGGTGAGCGGCTCGATTTCGCCGTCGAGTACGGCGTCGTCCCCGCCGGGACGATGACGATCCGGGTGGACGATCTGGTGACGTACTCCGGGCGCCAGGCGTACCACATCGTCTTCTCCGCCCGCAGCAATAGCGCGGTGTCGTTTCTCTACGAGCTCAACACCGCTGAGGAGTCGTGGTTCGACGCGCGCGAGTTCTACTCGCTCGCCTACACGCGCCGGTCGACCGAGAACGATGAGACCCGCAACAGGTCGTACCGCTTCGACCAGCAACGGCGGCTGCGCATCACCGCCAATGGCGAGTCGCAACCGGCCAGCCCGCGGGCCGTCGACCAGCTGGCGATGATGTACTACATCCGGATGCTGCCGCTGAAGCCGGGCGCCAGTTTCCGGCTGCAGAACCAGGCCGATCCGGACGACAATCCGCTGACGATCAAGGTGCTGAAGCAGGAGCGCATCCGGGTTCCGGGCGGGACCTTCGACACCTACGTCCTGCAGCTCGACGTCCGCACCGACAGCGGCGTCTTTCGCAAGGGCGGCGACAACCGGGTCTGGATCACCACCGATGCGCGCCGCCTTCCGGTCAAGCTGACCAGCAAGATCGGTCTCGGGAACTTCGAGGCCTCGCTGGTTGACTACACGCGCGGACGCGCCCTAGACTGACCCTCACGCTGTTCTTCTGATCCCCCCTGCGCCGAGGGCGATGCGGTGAGCTCGCGCTATGAGGCGGCGGATCTCGCCGCTGTCACGCCGATCCCCTTCGCCGCCCGCCAGAACAAGGTTTCCGTCGCGCAGTTCGGCGAGGTCCTGGAGTCTCCTCCCCCCGTCGAAGCGCTCATCGGCGCGCTCCCCGACCTCCTGGCGGCGGCCGACTTCCGCACCATCGTGGACCGCTGGGTGCATGCCGTGCGCACCGGGCGCGCCGTGGTGCTGCTCTGCGGCGGCCACATCATCAAGGCGGGCTGCTCGCCGTTTCTGGTGGATGGCCTCGCGCGCGGCTGGATCTCGCACCTGGCGTTCAACGGGGCGACCGCGATCCATGATTTCGAGATCGCCTGCTTCGGCGAGACCTCGGAGGACGTGGCGGCGGGCCTGGCTGATGGCTCGTTCGGCCTGGCGGACGAAACCGGTCGCTGGATGGCCGCGGCGGTCGCCGCCGGGCAGGCCGAGGGCCTCGGCTGCGGCGAGGCGCTGGGCCGCTGGCTGACGCAGCGCGAGCCGCCGCCGCCCCACGCCCGCGTCAGCCTGCTGGCGGAGGCGTACGCCCGCGGAGTGCCGGTGACGGTGCATGCCGCGATCGGGGCCGAGATCACCCACCAGCACCCCGCCTGCGACGGGGCCGCCCTGGGCGCGACGAGTCACCGGGACTTTCGCATCCTGGCCGCCAGCCTGCGGGGCCTCCATGGCGGCGGGATGATCTGCAATCTGGGCTCGGCCGTCATCCTGCCGGAAGTCTTCGTCAAGGCGCTCAACGTCGCCCGCCATCTCTGGCCGCCGGTGGCGGACTTCACCGCCGCGAACTTCGACATGCTGCGCCACTACCGGCCGGAGACGAACGTGCTGGCCCGCCCGGTGCTGGCGGGCGGCTCTGGGTACCACGTGACCGGCCATCACGAATTGATGATCCCGCTCCTCTATTACGCGCTCAGGGCGCGGCTGGCGGCGTGATCAGGGGCGCCCTGACCGGGATGGCGCTGCTCACACTGGCGCTGGCGCTGGCGAGCCCGCTGCGCGGGATGTCGGAAGCGCCGCCGGCTCCGGCCGACACGCTGCCGCCCTGGCTCGCGGCCGTGGCGCGGGGGCCGCTGGCGCGCGCCCACTGGGGCGTGGCGGTCTATGATCTGGCGGCGAATCGATGGGTCGCGCGCCACAACGCCGACCGCTACTTCGTGCCGGCGTCGAATCTCAAGCTGATCGTCAGCGCGGTGGCGCTGGAGCGGCTGGGGGCCGCGTTCAGCTGGCGGACGAGCGTCTACGGGACCCGGCCGGTCGGTCCCGACGGCGTTCTCGACGGGGACCTCGTGCTCTACGGACGGGGCGATCCCAACCTCTCGGCCCGCCATGCGCCCACCCGGCTGGCGATCTTCGAGGCGTTGGCCGACACGCTCGCCGCCGGTGGTCTCACCCGCGTCACGGGCGCGCTCCTGGCCGACGAGAGTCACTGGGATGCGGACTATACCCGCGGCGACTGGGCCGCGTATGACCTGCTCTGGTGGTACGCCGCCCCGGTCGGGGCGCTCGGCTTCAATGACAACAGCGTGGACATCGCGGTGCGCCCCGGCGCCCGGGTGGGCGACCCGCCGGTGCTGGCGGCCGAGCCGGCCAGCGGCTTCTTCACCATCGACAATCGCGCCACCACCGGCCCGCCCGGGGCGAGGCGGACGTTCGATTTCAGCCGGGCGCCGGGGACCAACGCGATCGTCGCGTCCGGCGTGCTGCCCCTCGACGCCTCACCCGGCGAGGAGAACGTCGCGGTGGTGAACCCGGCGGGCTGGGCGGCGACGGTGTTCCGCGAGGTGCTCGCGCAGCGGGGCATCACGGTCAGCGGGGCCGTGCGCACGGTCTCGGACGCGGCGGAATCCGCCGTGGCGGCGGGCGACACCGTGGCGCTGGCGGCGCATGTCTCGCCGACCGTGGCGCGCGTGGTCGAAGCGATCAACGGCCGCAGCCAGAACTGGCACGCCGAGCAGGTGGTCAAGACGCTCGGGCGGGAGTTCGGGGGGGAGGGATCGTGGCGGGCCGGCCTCGCGGTCGAACGCGCGACGCTGGCGGAGCTCGGCGTGGATACGACCGCTTTCGTCCTGCGGGACGCGTCGGGCCTCTCGAGCGCCAATCTGGTGACGCCCGAGGCGCTGGTCGATCTCCTGCGGCGAGTCCGCGAGCGACCCGTCGGCGCCGCGTTCGAGGCGTCGCTGCCGCTGGCCGGCGAGAGCGGCTCGCTGCGGCGACGCTTCGCCAACACCGTGGGTGCCGGCCGGGTGCGCGCCAAGACGGGATTCATCGAGCACGTGTATGCACTGAGCGGCTATCTCACCACGCTGGATGGCCGGCCCTACGCGTTCAGCGTCATCGTCAATCAGACCGGACCCGGCGGCTCGGACGCCACCGCCGCGATCGACGCCCTCGTCAACGCGCTGATCTCGGGAGCGGCGCCATGAGCTATCGCCGCTGGCGACAGGGCCTGCACGAGGTGGCCGCGCTCGAGGACGTGTCCGCGGCGGTCGTGGACGCACTCGACGCCACGCCGTCGCTCCACGCCTGGGCGGCCGCGCGCGCGGACGCGTCGCGCCCGGGCGGCCGGGGGGTGGTGCATCGGGCCACGCTGGGTCCGCGCCGGGTGATGATCCGCCACTTTCACCGGGGCGGCTGGATGGCGCCGCTCCTGGGCGATCGGTACCTGGGCCGGGCCAGGCGGCCGTTCGATGAGCTGGCTGTCAGCGAGCGGCTGCGGGCCGCGGGGGTGCGCACCCCGCGGGTGCTCGCGGCGGTGGTAACCCGGACCCCGCCGGGGTATCGGGCCGACCTGGCCACGGAGTGGCTGGAGAATGGCCACGACTTCGAGCAGCTGCTCCGCCCGAATGTCTGGCCCGCGGCCGAGCGGCTGGCCGCCTGCACCGCGGCCGGCGCGACCGTCGGCGCGGCCCACCGTGCCGGGCTCGATCATCCGGACCTTCATGTTACAAATATTTTTGTTCAGCGGGATGCCGCCGGGAGCTGGACTGCGGCGCTGCTGGATCTCGACCGCGCCCGACTCGGCGATCCCCTCGACGCCCAAGGTCAAAAAAAAAACCTCGCGCGGCTGGCCCGCTCGCTTGACAAGAGACGTCGCGCCGGCCGCCTGACGTGGGGCGCCACCGAGCAGGCGGCGTTCGACTCCGGCTACACGCGCGGCCTCAGGGACGCTCTCGATGCTTGACGGCCAGCGCGTGGCGATCGTCCTGCTGTCGGCGATCGGCGACATCGTGCACGCGCTCCCGCTGGTCGCCTCGCTCAAGGCCGCCGCGCCGCGGGCGCGGATCGAATGGGTGACGCAGCCGGCCCCCGCGCGCCTCGCCGCGCATCACCCAGGAATCGATCGCGTGTGGACGCTCGACCGGAAGCGGGGCTGGCGGGGCTTTCGCGCGCTCCGCCGCGAGCTGGCGGGGGAGCGATTCGATCTGGTGATCGATCTGCAGGTCTACGCCAAGGCGAGCCTCGTCACCGCCTGGCTCGACAGCCCCCGCAAGCTCGGCTTCGACCGCGCCCGCGCGCGCGAGCTCAACTGGCTGGTGACGACCGAGCGGCTCCCCGCCCGTCCGGTCGCGCTCATGGTCGACCAGTATCTGGAGTTTGCCGACTACCTCGGCGCGCCGCGGCGCTACGAGTGGGCGCTCCCGCTGACGGCCGCCGAGCGCGCCGCCCAGGCGGCCTTCTTCGGCGCCCGCACCCGGCCGGTCGCGGCGCTGGTCGTCGGCACGTCACGGCCGGACAAAGAGTGGCCGGTCACGTCCGTTGCGCGACTGGCGGAGGCGCTCCACGCCGACTGGGGGTATGCGGTCTGCCTGGTGGGGGGGGACCACCCGGCCGAGCGGGCGCGCGCGCGACTGATCACGGAACTCGTCCGCACCCCCCTCGCCGACGAGCGGCGGGAGGACCTGCGGAAGCTGCTCTGGCTGCTCGATGGGGCCGCGCTCGCCGTCAGTCCTGACACCGGGCCCTACCACCTGGCCGTGGCGTTGGGCGTTCCGACCATCGGCCTCTACGGGACCGCCGACCCGGCGCGGATCGGGCCATCCCATCGCTGCCTGGAGCTGCTCCTCGACGCGTTTCACGCCCCTGGCGAGCCCTGGCACCCTCCGCGGTCGGGCTACCGCCCCGGGCGGATCAGTACGATTTCCCCGGAGCGCGTGCTGGAGACGGTCGGGCTCGCCCGCGCCCGCTACCCGCGCGCCGTCCAGGGTCCGGCCGGGGGCGGCTCGCCGGCGTAGCGGGACATCTCCGAGAGCGGCCCGGCCCGGCGATCGGCCCCCTCGTCGGGGTCGCCAAACCGGCCGCCCGCGGTCAGCCGCTCGAGCCGCACCAGCCCGATGCAGAGCGCCGCACTTCCCACCATCATCACCGCCACGAGCCCGGCC
>JBHENR010000276.1:0-9700 GCA_046262555.1 Gemmatimonadota bacterium
GCCTCGGAGCGGCGCAGCGCCGAGGCGGCCCGCGGCTTCCTGCCCGCCACGCCGCCGCCGCTCCCCCCCCGCGCCAGCGCCGCCCGGCTCGACCCCGCCGCCCAGCTGGCCCCCTGGGAGACTGCGCTGCCGCGCGCCGCCCTCGAACCGGCGCGCGCCTATCTCGAGCGGCTCGCGGCGGAAGGCGTGCGCAAACCGTGACACGGGGCTGCACCCTCCTCGCGTGGGTGCTGCTCACGTCGCTCGCCGGGACGGTCCCCGGCCGGGCCGCGCAGACCGCCCCGCGGGCTGCCGACTTCGCCGCCGGGCAGGCCGCTGCGGCCCGTGGCGATGACGAAGCCGCCTATGATCACTTCCGCGACGCCTATGATCCGACGACGGATGGCGCGGGCGAGCTGGCGGCGCTCGCCGCCACGGCCGCCCGACTCGGCGATCTGCCGCGCTTTCACGCACTGCTCGACAGTGTGGTCGGCGCCGGACCCGGTTACCCCTACGCGCTGCAATACTGGGCCGCGCTGGGACTGCAGCAGGGCACGCCGCCGGACGCAGTGCGGGCCGAGTTCGAGCAGTACCTGGACGCGCACGGGGATGACGGCGCCGCGCTGCTGCGATTCGTTCGTGTCCTTCAGGCCCATGACGCCCTGCCGGAGGCGATGGCGCTCCTGGACGGTGCTCCCGCGCGCGGCCTGTCACCGGCGGCGGTCGCCCTGCCGCTGGGCGAAGTCCGCGCCGCGCGCGGCGACTCGCTCGGTGCGGCCGAAGCCTACCTGGTCGGGCTGCGCGACGACCCGTCCGCCATCCCGCTCGCCGTCAAGCTCGAGGAATTGATCGACGCCTGGCCAGCGATGGCGACGCTGCCTGAGGTGACTCGCCGGCTGGAGGCCGCCCGCCCCACCGCGCCGCGCGCGGCCGCGGCGCTCCTGACCCGGGCCCATGCCCTGCGGGCGGAGTGGCCGGAGGCGCTGGCCGCGACGCGCGAACCGGCGCTGTCCGCCACGTCGCGAGGCGACCTGCTCCGGCGCCTGATCGCTTCCGCCCGCCGCGCCGGATCACTCGACACGGCGGCGGCGCTGGCCGACTCGCTGGTCGCGCTCGGGCCCCCCGCCGCGCTGCCCGCGGATCGGCTGCTGGCGGCCGACATCTCCAGCGCGCGCGGCGCCCACGGCGCGGCCAGCGCGGCGTACCGCCAGGCGGCGGACGAAGGGATCGCGGGAGCCGGTGTGTCGGCGCTCGCCGCCGAAGTGGCCGCGGCTCGCGCGGCGGGGGATCCGCCGGGCTTGGCCGTCGCGCTGGCCCGCGCCGCGGCGGGCGGCGTGGGGGCCGGAACGCTCAGCGTGCCCCAGGGGGACCTGTGGCTGAGCCGCGGCGCGGCCGACAGCGCGCTCGCAGCCTACGCGCGCGGCATTGGCGAGCGCGCCACCGGCCCGGCCGCGCTCGAGGCGCTGACCCGCGCGCGGCTGGCGCAGGCGCTCCTCCGGGACCAGGTGCCGCTCGCCACGGTGGCGGCCATCGGCGCGGCGCTGATCGAGGCGCCGGCGGCCCCGGGGGTCGCGGCGGAGCGGTTCGAGGCGTTGTCGGGTTTGCTGGCAGCGGACGATTCCACCGCGGTGGCGGTCCTCATGGTGCGGGGTCTGGTGGGTGAATGGCGGGGCCGCTCGGGTGACGCGGCCGGCGCCAGCGTGGCGCTGGCCGCGGCCGCGTCGCCGGCTTCCGGACCCGAGGCCGCGGCGCTCCTGCTCGCCGCCGCCCGCTGGGCCGCGGCGGCGGACGATGCCGCCCGGGCCCGGACGCTCTGGCGCGAGGTGGTCGAGCGATATGGGGCGACGCCCTATGCGCTGGAAGCCCGGCGCCTGCTGGCGGCGCCGACCCTCGACGGCGCGCTCTAGTGCGCCGGCGCGACTTCCTGCGCGCGGTCACCGTCGCGGGCGTGGCCGGGATCGCTCAGGTGACGGGGATGGTGCAGGCGTCGGGAGGGGTGCCGGCGGTGGGACCGGCGCGACGCCTTGGCCCCGCTGGCGCCGGTTTTCTCATCCCGATGGACGCCGGCCAGCCCCAGCCCCTGCGGGCCTACGGCATCGTCTATCGGACGCTCCGCGCCGGCGGTTCGGCGGAGTGGCTGCTGAATCATCGTGGCGGGGCGTTCCTGGTGCACCACCAATCGGCACTGGACGAAGCGCTCACCCGGGGCGTCTGGACTGAAACGCTGGCCGAGTCCGCCGCCGCGCTGGAAACCGATCTCGCCACCGGCGCGGCCCGCGCGATGCGGCTCGAGGTGGCGCCGACCATCGCCGTCTACGCGCCCCCCTACGCCGCGCCCTGGGATGACGCGGTGCGGCTCGCGCTCGAGTACGCCGAGATCCCCTATACGACGGTGTGGGATCGCGACCTGCTCGGTCCCGCCCTGACGGAGGTCGACTGGCTTCACCTTCATCATGAGGACTTCACCGGCCAGTACGGCAAGTATGGCCGGAGCGTTCAGGAGACCGACTGGTACCGGGCCGCGCTCGCGCTCGACGCCGCCACCGCCGCGGATCTGGGTTTCGCGGATGCGCCGGCGCTCAAGGCGGCGGTCGCCGCAGCCATCCGCGGCTACGTCCGCCAGGGCGGCTTCGTCTTCGCGATGTGCGCGGCGACCGAAACGCTGGACGTGGCGCTCGCCGGGGCGGCGCTGGACTACGACGCCACGTTCGCCTTCACCGGATTCATCCGCGAGACGGGTTCGGTGGGACCGTTCTCCACCATCGATGGGCACCGGGTCAACACGCCCGACCGGCTGCCGCTCGACACCGTCGCGGTCGAATCGTTCGCCCCGCTGATCGATCCGGTGGCCGCGATGCTGACCCAGACCCACCGGACCGGTTTTCCCGACTGGTACGGCCTCACGACCTCGTTCCGCGCCGACCGGCTCAAGCCGGGCGTGACCGTTCTCGCCACCTGTGGCGCGGGGCGGCTCGCCAAGTACCTCCACGGAGACCTCGGCGAAGGCACCTTTACGTTCCTCGGCGGCCACGATCCGGAGGATTTCCAGCACGCCATCGGGGACCCGCCCACCGCGCTCGCGGACCATCCGCAGTCGCCCGGCTACCGGCTGATCCTCAACAACGTGCTCTTTCCCGCGGCAGAGGACGAGCGCCGGCGGACGTGATACCTTCGGAGGATTGCGATCGCGACGGACCCGCGGCTGGGGGATGTGCTCGACCGGTTCGCCGGCGGTGACCGGCGCGCGCTGGCGCGCGCGCTCTCCTGGGTGGAGAACCAGCGCCCCGGATTCGAGGCGCTGCTCCACGCGCTCCATCAGCGGCTGGGGGGCGCCCGCCGCGTCGGTTGTACCGGTCCGCCGGGGGCGGGCAAGAGCACGCTGACGGAGAAGTACGCGCTCGCCTGCCGGGCGCGCGGCGAGACAGTGGGAATCCTGGCGGTCGACCCCAGCAGCCCGTTCACCGGCGGCGCGCTGCTCGGAGACCGGATCCGCATGCCGGACCTGACGCTCGACCCGGGCGTGTTCATCCGCTCGATGGCCTCGCGCGGACGCCTCGGCGGGCTCGCGACGACCTCGCTCGAAGCCGCCGATCTGCTCGAGGCGTTCGGGTTCGACGTCGTGATCCAGGAGACCGTCGGCGTCGGCCAGACCGAGCGCGACATCGTGGCTGCGGCGGATACAACCGTTGTTGTATTGGTTCCCGAGTCGGGCGACGCGATCCAGGCGATGAAGGCCGGGCTGATGGAGATCGCCGACGTGTTCGTCGTCAACAAGGCGGATCGTCCGGGAGCCGACCGGCTGGTGCGGGCGCTGCGGTCGTCGCTGGGCCTGCGGGCCCCGCGGGACGCCGCCTGGACGCCCCCGATCCTGCGGACGGTCGCCACCGAGGGGATCGGCATCGACGCCCTCGACGCGGCCATCTCGGCGCATCGGGAACACGAGGCCGCCACCGGCGCGCTGGAGGCAAAGCGACGCGCGCGGGCCGCCGAGCGGGTGCGCGATCTCGTCGCCCGGCGGCTCGAGCGCGCCGTCTGGGTGGATGCGGGGGGTGAGGCGCTGCTGGCCGCCGGTCTCGATCGCATCGCCGCCGGCGGCGCGACGCCCTACACGGTAGCCGACGAGATCGCCCGGGTGGCCGGTGTGAATGACTCCCTGGTGGACGCCGCCGACCTCGACACCGCCGGATGAGGACGCGCCCGTTCACACGTCAGGAGCGCAGGTGACCAAAACGGTGCAGGAAACTCCCCCCACCCGGATGGCCGCGCGCGTGGCCGCCTGGCGCGCCCGGCAAGAGAGCCAGCTCACCCGCGACGTGGATTTTACCACCACGTCCTCGATGGACGTCGAGCCGCTCTACACTCCGCTCGACGCGCCGGGCGACCCACTCGCCGACATCGGGTTGCCGGGAGAGTATCCCTATACCCGCGGCGTGTACGACTCGATGTACCGGACGCGGCTCTGGACGATGCGCCAGTTCGCCGGCTTCGCCACGGCGGAAGAGACGAACGCGCGCTACCACTTCCTGCTCGAGCACGGCCAGACCGGTCTCTCGGTGGCGTTCGACCTGCCGACGCTGATGGGGTACGACTCCGACCACGCGATGAGCGAGGGCGAGGTCGGCGTCTGCGGCGTAGCGATCGACTCGCTGGCCGACATGGAGACGCTCTTCGGCGGCATTCCGCTCGACAAGGTCTCCACCTCGATGACGATCAATGGCCCGGCGATCCTGTTCCTCGCGCTGTACATCGCCGTAGCCGAGAAGCAGGGCGTGCCGTCCGAGCAGCTCCGGGGAACGATCCAGACCGATCCGCTGAAGGAGTACATCGCCCAGAAGGAGTGGCTCTTCCCGCCGGTTCCGCATCTGAAGATCGTGGTCGACATGATGAGTTGGTGCGCCGAGAAGGCGCCGCTGTGGCACCCGCTCTCGATCTCCGGCTATCACATCCGCGAAGCCGGCTCGACCGCGGTGCAGGAGCTCGCGTTTACGCTGGCCGATGGCTTCACCTACGTGGAGGAGGGGATCAAGGCCGGCCTCGACGTGGACAGCTTCGCCCCCCGGCTCTCGTTCTTCTGGAACGCGCACAACGATTTCTTCGAGGAAGTCGCCAAGTACCGGGCCGCCCGGCGGATCTGGGCGCGCCACATGCGCGAGCGGTATGGCGCCAAGAACCCTCGCTCCTGGCTGATGCGGTTCCACACCCAGACGGCGGGGTGCTCGCTCACCGAGCAGCAGCCCGAGAACAACATCGTCCGCACCGCCCTCCAGGCGCTGGCCGCGGTGATGGGCGGCACCCAGTCGCTCCACACCAACTCCATGGACGAGACCTTCGCCCTGCCGACCGAGAAGGCGGTCAAGATCGCGCTCCGCACGCAGCAGGTGATCGCGTTCGAGTCGGGCGTGACCAATGTGATCGACCCGCTGGGCGGGTCGTATTTCGTGGAGGCGCTGACGGATCGGATGGAAGCCGAAGCCGAGGCGTATTTCCGCCAGATCGAGGAGATGGGCGGCGTCGTCGCCGGCATCGAGCAGGGATTCTTCCAGCGCGAGCTCGCCGAGGCCGCGCGCCGTTACCAGGAGGAGATCGACGCCCGCCGGCGGATCATCGTCGGGGTGAACGACTTTATAGAGCCCGGCGAGACGCTTGACATCCCGCTTCTTCGGATCGACCCCCGCTACGAGCGCGAGCAGTGCGCCCGGCTGCGCGAGATCCGCGCCACCCGCGATGCCTCCCGCTGGACCGCGGCGATGGACGGCCTCCGCGCCGCGATCCGCGCCGGGGAGAACCTCATGGAACCGGTGCTGGAGGCGGTGCGGGCGTATGCGACGGTGGGGGAGCTGGTGATTCTGATGAAGGAGGAATACGGCACCTGGCGCGAACCCGATATTTTCTAGCTAGTGACGCGGAGTCGTGCAGAGGTCTGGCCTTCCAGCCCCAGAATGACTCCAACCCCCACTGTCACACGCTCCCGATGCGCTAGCTATTCAGACCAATTCACACCTTAAGGCACGACACAATGGTGTGGGACGTGCGGACAGGACTTCCGATGCGGAAGGCGTTCGTGCGGAAGAAGAAGCTGCTGGCGAGGGTCGTGCGCAACGCCCCTGGTGAGCCCGGTCAGCCCACCACCCGTTACGTCCCGGAATCGGACAAGCCTGACCGATCCGACCCGGGAAGCGCCCTCACTGAGCGCCAGCAGGGAGACAACGATACTGAGCCCTCCGCGGCCGCGCAAGACGCCTTTCGCCGCGGCGGATGTGCACCGGGGCATTCGCCGCCTCTTGGTAGGAATACGTGCGACCGGTTCGCGCGCAACGTACAGTCTGCGGCGCCCAGCGACGGGGTGGCCGCCGCATTTCTGGGTTCGTATCAAGCGAGCGTACCCCCGTCACCACGCCGACATCAAACACGAGCAATGGCAACAGATTAACGCGGGCTCCCTTACGCCGGACGAGGCCGAGTTTCGGCACTGGCACTTGGTCTGGGAGCGGGTATCCACCGAACTGGCGGCGACGCATGGCCCGGAGTATGCACTACAGTACGTACACATCCTGGCAGGAGGCCAGCCATGACCCCAGCGGACATGCTGCTTGATCACCCCGTCGGCCCCTATTCCGACATCGACGCGATCGAGGCCTATCTCGTCCACTTGCGCGAGAGCATGGCCACGGCGCATCCCGGCACGCTCAGGACCTATCGGGAGGCGATCGCCCTGGTCGAGAGTTACCTCGAACGGCCCGAGGCGCCAGCGAGTTGAGCGGCTCCGCGCGTTGACACTACCAGAGAACAGGGGGTAGTGGGTCAGTTTGAATCCGGGCCGAACTCTAGCTGGGTTTCGGCGGCTTTCTGGACTCGGGGGGCCTTTCGGAAGGTCCGATCGACCTGACGGGACGGTGGATAGTCGATCTTCCTATCGTCTAGCAAGTCTTGAATCGTAAGGACTTGGAGCCTGGGATACTTTGTTCCCCAGGACGAGTCATAGAAGCCCGCCGATGCCGCTTCCCCTCGCATGGGCGCGGTCGGTTCTTGCATCGAGAGCAAAACGCCAATCTGCGCGCTCTCGCGCTCAATCACTCCCCGTAGGTCACGGACATGAGCTACGCTGGTTCCGCCAGCCTTTACCGATAGGATAATCTGCTTGGTCTTACCGCCTTCGGGCTCGTCGTGGAAATAGAGCCTCCCGTCGATCCCCTTGTCGGCCCCCTTCTTCTGTTCAACGGGCCGCGCTCCTACTAGACCGAGCGCCCACCATTGGAATTGATACGGATCTTCACCGGCGAGTTTCTCGGCGTCCGGCAGGGATGTGGGCTCTCCGACGACTTCATATGTGGCCGCAATGCCGTCGCCGAAGGCATCGCGCAACCGATGGCGGATGAGACCAATAGCCAAATGCGTAATATCGATCCCGATCCAGCGACGGTTGAGCCGGTGAGCGACAGATACCGCCGTGCCACATCCACAGAAAGGATCAAGGACTAGATCGCCTTCGTGGCTGCTCGCCTTGATGACACGCTCCAGTAAAGACTCGGGCTTCTGAGTCGGGTAGCCGAGACGCTCGGCGGCCTTCGCGTTAATGGGGGCAATATCGGCCCAAACATCCGGAAGCGATGCACCCTGAACTTGATCAGCGAAGTGCTTGAGGCGGGGGAACCCTTTTCGTCCACGCGGCCAGTAAATACGGCCTGTCTCGTCGAGAAAGTCGAGCCGCTCCTGCACGGATGCGCCGGGGGTGGATAGCTCTTCAGTAGCGGAGGCAGGAAGTGCCCAGTGGCGTCCGAGTGAGGTGGGGTTGTAACCCCGCCAGGGGGTACCACTTTCTCCTGCACGCACTCCAGCTCCGGTTAACGAAATGTCTTGGAAACGCCGACCACTGGACTCATCTATCTTCTTGAACTTTTCAGCGATGTAGTCGGGGTCAGGCTTAGAACGTGGGTTCCGCCATACATAGTTATCGGAACGCGAGTAAAGAAGAAGCGTGTCGTGAATGGGCGCAAAACGCTGCGCCGATCCATGGGCGTGTGTTCGCTTCCAAATTATTTCGCTCAGAAAATATTGCGGCCCGAATATGGCATCCATAAGAAGCTTGAGGTAGTGACTCGCGGTCGGATCGCAGTGCAAGTAAATCGATCCCGTGGTCTTGAGGACGCGCCGCAGCTCGACTAGTCGGGGTGCCATCATGGCGAGGTAAGCCATCATGTCGCTATCGCCCAAGAGAGTGCGGAAGGCACGCATTGCCTGAGCGACCTGACCCCCAGCCTCAATAACATCTTCTAGCGAGCGTGCGGCTTCTTGATCCCAACGCCAAGTATCCTCAAATGCCTTGATTTGAGCAGCCGAGCGCGAGCCTGAATGCTCACGAAACAGCACGTTGTAACTCTGATTGCTCTTGAAGGGCGGGTCGAGGTAAACCAGATCGACCGACTCATCGGGTACGTGGCGGCGAAGCACGTCGAGGTTGTCGCCGTAATAGAGCCTGTTCATACGAGTGAAACTACTCGATGAGCCGGACAATATCCTCGATCTCCCAAAGGTGCTTAGTCACGCCCGCCGCCATCGCTGGGCTGACATGCAGAGGTTGATGAATCCGGCAGAAATTGTAGTACATGAAGTGAAGCGCCTCAGCGTGGGCCTGATTAAGTCCGGGACTGGTGTTTTCGATCGCGGCATCATTGTGAGGCTTGTGCGTGGCCACGACACAATGGTGTGGGACGTGCGGACAGGACTTCCGATGCGGAAGACGTTGGTGCGGAAGAAGAGGCTGCTGGCGAGGGTCGTGCGCAACGCCCCGGGGGAGCCCGGCCAGCCCCCCTCTCGTTCCCACCCAACCTCGGATGATCCCAGCCGATCCGACCCGGGAAGCGCCCTCACTGAGCGCCAGCAGGACACAGAGGATACTGACCCCTCCGCGGGCGCGCAAGACGCTTTCCGCCGCCACTTCGGCGCTGCCCCCGATACCGAGCTCGAGGGCGAGATCGACCCGGAGGAGCTGGCCTTCCCGGAGCAGCTGCCGTCGCGCGCCCGTACCGCGCCTCCGCCCGACCCGCTCATGCCGCTGGCGACGCAGCAGGCGATCGGGCAGAGGCTCCAGGGGATCGTCGCGGCGCCGCCCAAGCCCGGCGAAGGGGAAAGTCGGTCAGCGCGCCCCACGTCATCAGCAACGCGCGCTGGGCATCTTCAAGGTGCATCCCGAGGTGATCCGCACCGGAAGGCCAACGATAGAGGCGGGCCCCAACTCTCGGCCAGATTGATGGTGAAGGGCTTAGTGGTGAAGTACCTTTTCGCTCAAGTGCGACAATGAAACATGCGAAATGGCAGCGGGATCACCTCGAAGTATCTGCAAGCAGGCCGAGTTGGAGCAGCCGCAATGAACCTGCGCAGGAAATGCCGACGCCGGCCTCCACGGCGGAGCTGATCGAAATAGGCGCAGCGTAGGCGCGAGGGGAGGTCAGATGGAACAGAAGCTACGAGTCCTGGTGGGGAAGCCTGGGCTGGATGGCCACGACCGGGGCGCCAAGGTGGTGGCGGCGGCGCTGCGGGACGCGGGGATGGAGGTCATCTATACCGGGCTGCATCAGACGCCCGAGCGGATCGTGGAGACGGCGCTCCAGGAGGACGTGGACGTCATCGCGCTGTCGATTCTGTCAGGCGCCCACATGACGATCTTTCCCCGCATTCTGGAGTTGATGCGGGAGCGTGAGCTCGAGGGGATCCTCGTGACGGG
>JBHENR010000277.1:0-5043 GCA_046262555.1 Gemmatimonadota bacterium
CGCCGAAGCGGTTGTACCCCTTGCGGCGACCGGCCTCGAAGATCGGCGTGTCGAACGCCGACGACCATTGATAGTAGAGGTAGTTGCCGACGTGCTTCTCGGCCTTCCGGCGAAACGTCGGCTCGTCGACGATTCCCTCCCGAACGAGGGTCAGGTTCGAGAGGTACTCGGTGAACCCCTCGCCGATCCACTGGCTGGTGCCGTAGTCTTCGCCGCGGATCCGCTGGCCAATCCAGTAATGCAGCAGCTCGTGCGCCAGGAAGTTCGCCCACAGGATCGCACCGTCGGGTTGCACCGGCTGCGTCGTCGTGAACGCCGAGCTGTCGAGGAACGACTCGCCGTCCTCCGCCGCGGCGTAGAAGAACGTCATCAGGTACGCGCCGGGCGGCCCTTCGGGAAAGATCTCGAGATAGCGCCGGAGAGGGCCCGCGAGCGCGGATTGAACGAGGGCTTCGACTTCGCGCATGGTCCCGGGCAGCGCCAGCGTCAGGTCGATCCCTCCCTCCTGGATCCGGACCGTTCCGAACCGGCCCACGATCAGGCTGTTCCACAACAGCGACTGGTTGTCCGGCACCCGGAAGCTCGCCGCGGCGCCATTCGCCGACTCGATGCGCTCCCACGGCCCCGCCGCCTCCCAGCCCTCTGGGAGCGCCAGCTCGACGGTCGCAGCGCTCACCGTCTCGCTGACGACGAACAGCGGCTTGGTCACCAGGTAGAGCGCGTCGTCGAAGGCCTGCCCGGCCTGCTCGTTTCCCGGGGGATAGGGCTCGCGTGCGAACGTGAGGTCGACGTCGTATTCGAGCGCGAGCGGGCCCGTCGCGCCTTCCGGCAGCGACCAGGCGGAGGTCGAGTCGACCGCAGCGAGCGCGATCTCGCGTCCCGCCGAGTCCCGCGCCCGTAGGTCGCGGATGAACGTCGCCCAACCGCGCGGCAGATGATCCGCCTGGGTCGAGTCGACGAATACGAGGCCCCCGGCGTAGGGGATGGTGGCGGTCACGTGAAGAAGGGCGGCGTCCACGGCGGGAACCTCGATCCTGTAGCGGGCCGTGTCCTGGGAGCGAGCTTCACCGCCACCAAGCGCGATCAGGAGTACCGAGAACATGAGTGCTCGCATGCGACCTCTGGTCTGGGGGATTCAGCGTCAAGATGCTACCGTGGTAGGATTGGATCTTTCCGTGGCCAGAATGGTTGGCGAGGCGTCGGAGGTGGCGCATGGTGCAGAGCAAGGCCAGAACGGTGAAGGAGTACCTCGAGGAGCTTCCCGGCGACCGGCGGAAGGAGATCGCGAAGGTGCCCGGACACCTACAACAAGAAGCCGCTCTGTTACGCCAGCCTGGCGGCGCAGAAGAACACCAACACGCTGTACCTGATGGGCGCGTACGGCGATCCCGAGCAGCGCGAGCGTCTGGAGGAGGCCTTCGGGAAGGGCGGGAAGAAGATGAACATGGGGAAGTCGTGCCTCCACTTCCGCCGGGCCGACGACCTGCCGCTGACGCGATCGGCGAGATCATCGCCGGCACGCCGCCCGAGAAGCTGATCGCGCAGTACGAGGCGGCGTGGCGGGGCACCGGTCGGAAAGTGGCGAAACGCGCCTGAAAATCCGGCAGCACCCCCTTCGCCTACTCTGTAAATGGATTGGAAGGGCGATTGCCCGCTGGTGACCGAATGGGGATGGGCCACCCTTCCGATTCATTCCCGGGGGGTCCCTTGGTGGGATTTCCCGGTGAGTCACCGACCGGTCCCCCCGGCCCCCGGCCGGCAGCACCGCCTGCGGTGGCTATCCCCGGGCGCCTGGCTCCACGATTGAGCGCGCCCAGGCGGGTTCGGGCCGCTGCGGGTCTGCCCGGTCCATGAGCTCGAGCAGATCGGCGGCGTAGCGCGCAGCGGCGACGCCGTCGCCGGCCAGCTCCGCCGCGCGCCCAGCGCCGTAGAGCGCGCGCGCCCGGCGCGGCTCGCGCGCGAGCGTAGCTTCGTAAGCGGCCTGCGCGGCCGCCGCGTCGCCGGACTCCAGCAGCATGTCGGCGTAGAGCTCCCGCGCCGGCAGGAGCGGCCCCGGCGTGATCGGGTGCTTCTCGACCGTCTCCTCGAGCTCGGCCGCGCGCTCGGCGAGGTCGAGCGCCTCGGCCTGGTCACCCTCCGCCCACTCGACCCAGGCCTCCGCGGCCAGCCGCTGCGCGCCGACCGGCACCGCCCACTCCTCCTCGCCCGACTCCGCCAGGTCGCTCTCCAGAACCGCCAACCGCTCGGTGTCGCCGCGGGCCAACTCGGGGTGCCCGGCCCGCGCCGCGCCGATCGCCCGCGCGAAGCGGGGAACCGCCTCGACGTACGCGAGCGCGTTCTCCGGGACCGGCAGCGCCTCCGCGGCCGCCCAGTCGCCGCGCTCGAGCGCGTAGCGCGCCGGCATCGCCGCCGCGTTGTAGCCCTGGATCGCGCCGTAGTAGGGGTCGTCCGGGGTCGCGATGCGGCCGACGACCTCCTCGGCCGCCGCGTCGCGGCCCTGCTGGAGGTAGGCGTAGACCATGTAGTCGAGCGAGTGGACGGCGGCGTCCGGCTCAGGCGAGGCCTCTGCCGAGCGGCGGTTGGTCTCGATCGACTCGTCCCAATACCCGAGGCGCGTGAAGATGTGGGACGGCATGTGGAGCGCGTGTGGCGCGGCCGGCGCGATCTCCGCGTAGCGCTGCGCGGCCGCCAGTCCCTGGCCGGCGATCGGCGGCGCGTCGTAGGCGTGGATGATGTAGTGCGCGAGGCCGGGGTGCTGCGGCTGCGCCTCGAAGAGCGGCAGCAGGATCTCCGCGGCCTCTTTCTGTCGCGCGAATGTCAGGTCGGCAAGATCCGCGTTGGCCACCATCATGCGCGCGTGGAAGATCGCTGCCTCGGTGTCGTCCGGGTTCGCCGCGACGACCGCCTGCAGGGCCTCCTCGTGGGCGCGCATGCGGTCCAGGAAGCCCGCCTCTTCGTGATCCTCGTATAGCGCGGCGGCGGCCTCGATATAGGCGCGCTCGCGTGGCGTGGCGCCGGAAGCCAGCGCCTCGGCGCGGCCGATCGCCGCCACGGCCTCCGCCGTTCGATCGCTCGACGGCGCGCTCCGCGCCATCGGGTTCCCCCAGAGCGTCATCGCGGTGCCCCAATGGGCCATGGCGCAGCTCGGATCCGCGGCCGCCGCCGCGGCGAACTCCTCGCTCGCGCTCTCGAACCAGAACGAGTGGAGCTTGGCGACTCCGCGGTCGAACCGGTCCTGGGCGGCCTCGTTGCAGGAGGTGGGGAAGTGGACGGACCCGATCACCTCCTCGCCCGCGGCATGCTCGTGCTCCTGCGCGCGCAGTGGCGCGGATAGGAGGAGCGAGCCGAGAGCGACGAGCCAGGTCCGGCGGACGAGAGCTTGAGACGACATGGGAGCCACCTTCGCGGAAAGGACGGGGCGCGAGCGGACGACACCCACAGCGTACGAGGGGCGCGGCAGCCTAGGCAAGGGACCGCGAGGGCCGCAAGGGCGGCACGCGACCGCACGCCGCGTACCTTCCGGCCGCCATGCACGAAGTCGACTACTCGCAGAAGTGGTGGGTCATGCTGGCGATCGCCATGGGGATCTTCCTGGGGACGATCGACGGCTCGATCGTCAACGTGGCGCTCCCCACCCTGGTGCTCGATCTCGACACCACGTTCCCCGTCGTCCAATGGGTGGTGCTCGCCTACCTGCTGGCGCTGGCCACGCTCGTCCTCGGCATCGGGCGCCTGGGCGACATCGTGGGGAAAAAGGCGATCTACGCCTCGGGGTCCGCCGTGTTCACGCTGGGCTCGGTCCTCTGCGGACTCGCGCCGTCGGTCGGCTGGCTGATCGGTTTCCGGGTCTTCCAGGCGCTCGGCGCGGCGATGATCTTCGCGCTGGGCTTCGCGATCATCACCGAGGCCTTCCCGCGCGAGGAGCGAGGCCGCGCGCTGGGGATCAACGGGGCGATCGTCTCGGTGGGGATCGTGCTCGGCCCGACGCTGGGTGGGCTCCTGATCGACTCGCTTAGCTGGCGCTGGATCTTCTTCGTCAACCTCCCGGTAGGGATCGTGGGGACGATCACCGCGATCCGCTACATCCCCGACGTGCCCCCGGAGGGCGGCGAGCGGTTCGACTTCCCCGGCGCGGGCGTGTTCCTCGTCATGCTGCTCTCGTTCCTGCTGGGCCTGACCTTCGGGCAGACCGACGGCTTCGGTGAGCCGCGCACGCTGGCGCTGCTGGGGGTCGCGGCCGTCGCGCTGCCGGCGTTCGTGGCGATCGAGCGGCGCGCCGAGCATCCCATGCTCGATCTGTCGCTGTTCCGGAACCGGCTCGTCAGCGTGAACCTGTTCGCCTGCTGGGCGAGCTTCGCGGCCATCGGCGGCGTGTTCATCCTGCTGCCGTTTTACCTCGATCGCGTGCTCGGCCACTCGCCGGCGGAGACGGGACTGCTGCTGGCCTCGGTGCCGCTCGCGCTGGGGCTCTCCGCGCCGGCGGCCGGGTCGATCTCGGACCGGACCGGGCCATGGCCGGTGATCATGGTCGAGCTCGCGATCCTGTTCGCCAGCTGCCTGCTGATTCTCACCCTGGACACCCGGACGACCGCGCTCGTCTATCTCGTCACGATGGCGCCCGTGGGCCTCGGGATGGGGATCTTCCAGTCGCCCAACAACAGCGCGATCATGGGCGCGGTGCCGCCGCGGCGGCTGGGGTGACCTCGGGGCTGCTGACGATCACGCGCATCACCGGGCAGCTCTCGGGGATCTCGATTCTGGGCGCCGTATGGGCCTCGCGCGTTGCGGCCCATGCCGGCGTCCGCGGCGAGCCCAGCGCGACGCCGCCCACGGCGCAGGTGGCGGGTCTCCGCGACACGATGCTCGTGTCGGCGGTGCTGGTGGGCCTCTCGCTCGCGGTCGCGGCCTGGGGACGGTTCGGCGGGCAGCCGCCTATTCGTAGTGCGTCCACATCCGGCAGGATCTCGTAGACCAGGCGGTGCTGAACGTTGATGCGGCGCGAGTATGGCGCGCGAGGGGCGCAGTCTGGGGGCTCGGCGTCGC
>JBHENR010000278.1:0-8640 GCA_046262555.1 Gemmatimonadota bacterium
GTTCCCCAGCCCGCCATTCGCGTCACGACGCCGTGGCTGGTCGTCACGGTTGCGGCCAGCGACCGGAGATCGAGCCCGAAGCCGGCGCCGTCGGCATACCGGACGCGCACTCCACCCGCGACCCGCTCGAGCGTCACGCGCGGCGGAGCGAACGCCCGCTCCCGGCCGCTCCCGCTGGGACCCAGCGGAGCCACGGTCAAACGCGCCGCGCCTTCCAGCCGGTGAACGGCGTGGCCATTGATGGCAAAGGCGAGCCGACCCACTGCCGGCGCCGCCCAGACCACCGGCCCGGTCGGCCAGGCGAACCATCCGCTGGCGCCGAAACGCGCGACGACCTCGCCCGGCGCCGCGTCGGCGACGGGGCCACGCCCCGCGGACGGGTCGCCGACCCGCACGTCGTTGTTGATCCACACCGCCAGCCGGTCACCCGCCGCCAGCGTCGTGGGGTAGGGCACGGCACGCTCGTCGGGCGAGGCGGCGGCATCGACCACCAGCCGGTCGACCGGCACCCCTTCCGGGACCTCCTGCGCCCGTAACGGAGCGCTCTGCCAGAGGGCGCCCAGCAACACCGCCAGCATCACGCCAGGCCGGCGCCTCATGCCGAACCCCAGCGCGCGGTCACCATCGCCAGCAGGCAGCGCGCCGCCGCGCGCGCGGTGAGACCATCGGCGTCCCAGCGGGGAGAGAGCTCCATGATGTCCGCTCCTGTGCAAAGGGGGCTGGCAGCGAGTGGCGTGACCAGGTCCAGCACTTCACGCAGCGTGAGCCCGCCGGGCCCCGCCGCGCTCGTGCCGGGCGCCTCGGCCTGATCGAGCACATCGAGGTCGAGCGAGAGGTAGAGATGATCGGCCCCGTCGCCCGCGCGGGCCAGCGCCTCAACCGCCACCGCGGCCGCGCCGCGGGCGCGCACGTCCTCCACGTCGTAGAGCGCCACACCCCGCTCCTCGCACCACGTCCGGTGCTCGAGCGCATTGGCGTGAGGCCGCAGACCGATCTGGACGAGCCGGGCGGGGGGCAGGACATCCGGGCCCAGTTCGAGGCAGCGCCGGAACGGTGTGCCGCTGGTGATCCGGTCGAGGGTGTAGGGGCGGACGTCGTGGTGCGCGTCGAGCGTGACGAGGCCCCAGGCGCCGCCCCGCGCGGCGGCGAGCGCCTGGAACACCGGAAACGTGAGGCTGTGATCCCCGCCCACGGCCAGGAGCCAGCCGATCCGTCCGAGAATCCCCTCCAGGGACTGCGCCACCTGCCGGTGAACGGCCGCCACGCCCTGGCCGTCGAGTGGGAGGTCGCCCAGGTCCGATACCGTGACCGCCTCCGGCCAGCCCCGGCTCCCCGCGTCGGCCGCGAACCGCGCCAGCGCCGCCCGCAGGGCGGCGGGGCCGTGACGGGCGCCTGGCCGGGTCGGGATCGCCCCGTCAAACGGCAGGCCCACCAGGGCGACGGCGCAGGTTCCCCCGTCGTCGGCCCGGATGCGATCAGTGATCATGCGGGGAAGGTACCGCGGGCGGGGCGGTCCTACGCGCTGTACGTCTGCAGGGACCGGGCGCGCGAGACGTGCCGCAGCCGGGTGAGCGCCTTCTCCTTGACCTGCCGCACCCGCTCGCGGGTGATGCCCAGCACCGAGCCGATCTCTTCCAGCGTCATCGCCTCATTGCTGTCGAGCCCGTAGTAGAGGCGGAGAATCTTCGCCTCGCGGGGCTTGAGCGAGCCGAGCGAATCCTGGATGGCGGACTTCAGCGCCCCGTCGAGCGCGAGATCGACCGGCGAGGGATTGTCCTCATCCGGCAGGTAGTCGAGCAGCTTGTTGTCCTCCCCGGGCGTCATCGGCGCATCGAGCGAGAGGTGGCCGCGGGAGATGGAGAGGGTCTTCCGCACTTCGTCGAGCGTGATGTCCATGCCGGTGGCGATCTCCTCCGCGCTGGGCTCCCGGCCCAGCTCCTGGAGCAGCGCGCTCGAGCGACGGCCGATTCTGTGCAGCGTGCCGGCGCGGTTGAGCGGCACGCGCACGATCCGGGACTGCTCGGCGAGCGCCTGAAGGATCGCCTGGCGGATCCACCAGACGGCGTAGGAGATGAACTTGATGCCCTTCGTCTCATCGAACTTGTGGGCCGCCCGGATCAGCCCCAGGTTGCCCTCGTTGATGAGGTCGGAGAGGGCCACACCCTGGTTCTGATACTTCTTCGCCACGCTGACGACGAAGCGGAGGTTCGAGCGGCAGAGCTTGTCGAGCGCTTCGCGCTCGCCCATCCGGATGCGGCGCGCGAGCTGCGCCTCGTCGTGGCGCGTGATCAGGGGGTAGCGGCTGATTTCCTTGAGGTAGAGATCAAGCGAACCGTCGTCAAAGCCCGTCGACTTGGACTTGCTGAGGTCCATCGCCATCGAGGTGGGGCTCCCTTGTGGCATGAATTGTCGGTGGGACGGGCCCACAGGCAGCTGGGCCAGACGCAGGCCATTATATCACAAGGGGTTGCCGCTGTCTATATCCTCCTCCGGTCGCTAATGGCCGTGGGAACACAGGCCGAAGTCGTTGATGTACAATGAATTCGTGGCTTTTAGGGATGCCGCGGACGGGAGTACCAATCTCCACCAGGGTATAGACGAAGCCGCTACTGGATCAGGTCGCCGATCCGCTCCAATCGAAGCCCATCCAGCCAGGGGAACACGGAGCCCTGATCCTTTGAGAAATACACCACCAGCGGCTTTCCCTTGATCGCCTCCGCCGGGACGAACCCCCAGTACCGGCTGTCCGCCGAGTTGTCGCGGTTGTCCCCCATCGCGAAGAAGTGGCCGGGCGGCACCACCAGCGGCCCCCAGGTGTCCCGCGACGGGCGGTAGGTCTCGGCCACCACGCCCGGCGCCAGAAACTGCCGCTGCCAGGCGAACTGGGGCCGGTACGTCCCGTCCATCCCGTCGAGGTACTGGACGTAGGGTTCGTCCTGCGCCCTACCATTGCGGTAGAGGACTTTCTCCCGCATCGCCAGGGTGTCCCCGGGGGCCCCGATCACGCGCTTGACGTAATCGGGATCGGGGTCGTACTCGCCGTAGGGATCGGGGTAGACGAAGACCACGATGTCCCCCGACTCGACGTCGCTGTAACCCGGCAGCCGGAACTCGGTGCCCGGAATCTGGGCGCCGTAGACCGCCTTGTTGACCAGCAGGAAGTCGCCGATCAGGAGCGTTTCCTCCATCGAGCCGGTGGGGATCTTGAAGGCCTGGACGAGGAACGTCCGGATGACGAGGAACAGCAGGAACGCGACCGCGATCGACTTGGTCCACTCCCACGCGACCCGGCCGAAGGAGGCGGTTTCGACCGGCCGGCGCGGCGGTGGACTCGGCTTCCCGGTGGTTGAGCGTCGATCGGTGGGCGGCATGGCGCGACTCCGGCTAGCGGGCAGCGGCGGTGAGGGCGGCATCGAAGATCTCCAGCGCCCGGTCGGCCGTCGCCCGATCGATGACCAGCGGCGGGGCCCACCGCACCGTGTTCGGCCCGCACCCCAGAATCAACAGGCCGCGCTCGAAGCACGCGTCCACCACCCGGTCGCGCAGCGGGCCGGCTCGACCCTTGGTGGCCTGATCCTCCACCAGCTCGACGCCGATCATCAGGCCGCGGCCCCGGACGTCGCCGATCGCCGGGTGACGCGCCTGCAGCCCGCGCAACCGCTCCAGCAGGTACGCCCCGACCTCGGCGGCGTTCGCCATCAGCTCGCTCTCCAGCAGCGCGATGGTGGCCATGGCCGCCTCAGCGCAGATGGGATTTCCGCCGAATGTCGAGGCGTGCGCGCCGGGAGGCCAATCCATCAGATCCGCCCGGCTCAACAGCACACCGAGCGGCATCCCGCTGGCGATCCCCTTGGCGATGGCGATCAGGTCGGGCAGCGCCCCGGTGTGCTCGATCGCGAACATCTTCCCGGTGCGGCCCATCCCGCTCTGCACCTCGTCGATGAAGAGCAGGATGCCGTGCTGACGGCACACCTCGCCGATCCGCTCAAACCATCCCTCCGGCGGAATGACATACCCGCCTTCCCCCTGGATGGGCTCGACCACGATGGCGGCGACGTCCTCGGGCGGGGCGATCGTGTGGAGCACGTGATCGAGCTCGGCCAGGCTCTGCTCGACGGTTCCGCCGCGATAGGGATCGGGATAGGTGAGGTGGGTGACGCCGGGCAGGAGCGGCGCGAAGCCCCGCCGCTGGGTCGCCTTGGATGCCGTCAGGCTGAGCGCGCCGAACGTCCGGCCGTGAAACGCGCCGCGAAAGGCGAGGAACAGCGGCCGGCCGGTGGCGTAGCGGGCGAGCTTCATCCCGGCCTCGATCGCCTCGGCGCCGGAGTTGCCGAAGAAGGCCTTGGCCCCCCCGCCGCCGGGGAACAGGGTCACCAGCTTCTCGGCCAGCAGAATCTGGCTCGGATAGTAGAAATCGGTACCCGACATGTGAATGAGGCGGGCCGCCTGGTCCTGAATCGCCCGCACCACGGCGGGATGACAGTGACCGGTGGCGCAGACGGCGATGCCCGCGCTGACGTCGATGAAGGCGTTCCCGTCGACGTCCCAGACGGTGCAGCCCAGGCCGCGTTCGATCACCGCCGGATAGCTGCGGGTGTACGATGGCGAGATCGCCTCGGCGTCGCGCGCGATCCACTCGCGGGCCAGGGCCCCCGGCAATGCCCCCTGCAGCGCCGGGGCGTGCACCCCCGGCACGTCGAGTCCGGCTTCGATTCCTGTCGTGCGCCCTGGCGCCATGAGCCGCCTCCCTGCTACGTATCTATTTGTGCGCGCTGCAGCCGGCCGCTGTAATCCACGTACACCGTCTTCAGGTCGCTGAAGAACTCGTACACCGGCCAGCCGCCCTCGCGATGGCCATTGCCGGTGGCCTTGACGCCGCCGAACGGGAAGTGCGCTTCGGCCCCGATCGTCGGCCCGTTGACATACGTGATGCCCGCCTCCACCCGTTCGATGGCGCGGAAGGCGGACGTCACGTCGCTGGTATAGATGGACGATGACAGGCCGTACGGGACATCGTTCATGACCGCGATCCCCGCATCGAGGTCCCGCACCTTCAGGACGGAGAGCACGGGACCGAAGATCTCCTCGCGCGCGATCCGCATCGTCGGCATGACGCCGGCGAAGATCGTGGGCTGATGGAACCACCCCTTCGCCAGCGGCCCGTCCGCGGCGATGGCGCCCCCGGTGCGGAGCGTGGCGCCCTCGGCCTGTCCGATCCCGACGTACTCCTGCACCTTGTCGCGGGCCGCCGCATTGACGAGCGGGCCGACCTCGGTCCCCGGCTGCCGGCCATCGCCCAGCTTCAGCGCCGCGGCGCGCGCGACGAGCGCGTCTACGAAGGCGTCGTGAATGCCCTCCTGCAGAATCAGCCGGCTGGTGGCGGTGCATCGCTGGCCGGTGGTGCCGAAAGCACCCCAGAGCACGCCGTCGAGCGCCAGCTCGAGATCGGCATCGTTCATCACCAGCTGGGCGTTCTTGCCGCCCATCTCCAGCGATACGCGTTTGTTTGTACGGCCGCAGACTTCGGCGATCCGACAGCCCACCTCGGTCGATCCGGTGAAGGAAATGCCGGTCACGTCCGGGTGCTCCACGATCGGTACGCCGGCCTGGGTGCCGAACCCGGTGACGAGCTGGATCACGTGCGGGGGCAGGCCCGCCGCGAGCAGGATCTCGACGAACCGGACCGCCGACCAGGGGGTGTCCTGGGCCGGTTTCCAGACCACCGCGTTCCCGCAGACGAGCGCGGGAAAGATCTTCCACGAGGGCACGGCGAGCGGGAAGTTCCAAGGGGTGACGATGCCGAAGATTCCGGCCGGACGCCGGAGCGCCAGCCCCATCTTCTCCGGCAGCTCGGACGGCGCGGTGTGCGAGAAGAGCCGCCGCCCTTCACTGGCCGCGTAGTAGGCGGTGTCGATCGCCTCCTGGACGTCCCCCCGCGTCTCGGTGAGGGGCTTCCCCATCTCCCGGGTCATGCCGTTGGCGAAGGCTTCCTTGTCGGCCGTCAGCAGGTCGCCGGCGGTCTTGAGGATCTCACCCCGCTTGGGCGCCGGCAGGCGCGACCACGCCCGGAATCCGTCGCGGGCCGACGCCACGGCGCGCTGGACGTCGGCAGCGGCACTGGCGGCAAAGGTACCGATCAGGTCGTCGCGGTCGGCCGGATTGCGGTTCTCGAACGTGGCGCCGGACGCGGCGTCGGTCCATTGACCGGCGATGTAGTTACGGAAGGGGTTGGCCACCGGCACCTCGCGCGTCAGTCGGGGAGGGCGGGGCCTCCAAAAACGGTCAGTGAACGGCGGAAATTAGACGCGGAGAAAGGGCCGGGCAACCGGTGGCGGGGTCACCCCTTCTCGCCGGCGCGGCGGGCGGCGACCGCCTCCCAGCGCGCCTCTTCCTCCGGCGTCTCGCGGACCAATCCAGGCACGGGAAGCGGGTGCGACCGCTCGTCGATCGCGACGAAGGTCAGCAGGCAGGTGTTGGTGTGCCGGATCACCCCGCTCAGCAGATCCTCCGCCTCCACCGTGACGCCGATCACCATCGAGGTCCGGCCCACGAAATGGACCGCGGCCCGGAGCGTCACCAGATCGCCGATCAGGACCGGCGAACGAAAATCCACCCGGTCGATCGAAACCGTCACCGCCTGGTGACCGGCGTGACGGACGGCGCAGACATAGGCCGCCTGGTCCACCTGGCTCACGATCCAGCCGCCGTGCACGGTGCCGTGGATGTTGGCCGCGTCTACCGTGGTCAGCAGGCTCATGACGACGCGGCTCTGGGCGACGGGCTTGGGCGGAAGGACGGTCTCCATGGGCGTCAATATCGCCCCGATCAGGTCGAGGCCCATAGGGCGTCGAGGTCGAGCGCGGCAGACTCGGTGGCGTCCGCCTTGAGGACCCGCGCCATCAGCGTCAGCGCATCGTCGCACCACGCGACCCGCTCCGACGCCACACAGTCCCGCGGGACGTGGAGCGTGTAGTCCCGCATGTACGCGTCGTTGGCGGTAAACAGCACGCAGTAGTCGGCGGTGAATCCGGTGAGGACGAGGGTGCGGACCTCGAGGTACCGCAGCAGCGTCTCCAGCGTGGTGGAGAAGAACCCCGAGTGCTTGGGCTTGAGCACGAAGTAATCGTCGTCCGCCGGCGCCAGCCGCTCGGCCAGCTCGCGGCCCCGCACGCCGTCGTGGAGACAGTGGTCCACCAGCCGCCGGAAGTCCGACTGCCAGCGGCCGAAGTTGTCGTTCACGTAGATGGCGGGAATGCCGCGCTCCCGCGCCCGCCGCTTGAGCGCCGCGATCCGCTCCGCCGCCGGCAGCGCATGGCGCAGCAGGTCATCCCCGCCCTCGAACTCCAGATCATTGATCACGTCGATCAGGAGCAGCGCCACCGGCGCGGTGTCGGGGGTGTTGCCATGGAGATCGTGGTTTCTCGTCGGCATCGCCTAGCCGTCCCGCGAGAGGCCGAATTTCTCGATCTTGCGATAGAGATGCGACCGCTGCATGTCGAGCTGGCGGGCGGTCTCGGAGACGTTCCAGTCGTTCTCGGCGAGCTTGCGGGCGAGAAAGGTGCGCTCGGCGGCGTCCTGGAATTCACTGAAGGTGGCGTCGCGACCGGCCGCGCCGTCCCCACCGGCCGCCGGCCGTCCCACCGGCGCCCCCGACAGCGCGTCGACATCGGCCTTCGTCACCGTCTCGGCGGGAGCCAGAATGACGAGCCGCTCCACCGTGTTCCGCAGCTCGCGGATGTTGCCGGGCCAGGGGCGGGCCTGGAGCGCGGCGATGGCCTCCGGAGCGAACGCCTTGCACGGCAGCCCGCTGGTGGCGCAGTAGGTGCGGGTGAAGTGGTCGACGAGGGCGGGAATGTCCTCGGTCCGGCCGGCCAGCGGCGGCACGCTGATCGGGACCACGTTCAACCGGTAGTAGAGGTCCTCGCGAAACGTGCCGGCGGCGATCTCCTGGTCGACCGCCTTGTTGGTCGCCGCCAGAACGCGAACGTCTACCGTGATCGGCTCGGCTCCCCCCACCCGCTGAATGACGTTGTCCTGCAGCGCGCGCAGCACCTTCGCCTGCGCGGCCAGGCTCATGTCCCCGATCTCGTCGAGGAACAGCGTGCCGCCGTCGGCCAGCTCGAACTTGCCCTTGCGCCGGGTGTGGGCCCCCGTGAACGCCCCCCGCTCGTGACCGAAGAGCTCGGACTCGATCAGCTCATGGGGGATGGCGGCGCAGTTGACCTCGACGAACGGCCCGGCGCGCCGCTCCGACTGGTCGTGGATCGCGCGCGCGATGAGCTCCTTGCCGGTCCCGTTCTCGCCGGTGATGAGGACATAGGCGCGGGTGGGCGCGACCTTGGCCACCGTGGCCAGGACCTCGCGCAGCGCCGGGCTGGCGCCGACGATGGGGCCCGTCGCGACGCCGGCGCGCTGCCGCAGGGTGGCGTTCTCGCGCTCCAGCTCGCGCGTGGCCAGCGCGTTGGCGATCCGCCGCAGGACGACCGCCCGGTCGGGCGGCTTCTCGAGGAAGTCGAAGGCCCCCCGCTTCAGCGCCTCGACCGCGGTCTCCACCGAGCCGTGGCCGCTGATCATGACGACGATGGCGTCGGGATCCTCGATGCGCAGGCGGTCGAGCACCTCGAGTCCGTCCATGGGCGC